>JAESTH010000116.1 GCA_016763695.1 Alcanivoracaceae bacterium | reverse complement strand
TTGATTAGTGCATGACCGAGAAAGAATAACCTACTGCGGAAAAGCTGGATTTTATCAAAATCCTCCCTTATTTTCGTCAAATAGCATACTATTCTCCTCGAATAATGAATGATTTTGCTTAAAACCAAACTTTCCCTCGTTACGATTACTTTCTCGGTCACACACTAATTAATAATATTTATCAAACATTCTGTATTTTGATTAATAATTATACAGGTTCTTTTTGGGAAATAACTGAATAAACTAATATGAAAATTAAATATTTATTGTTTTTAATACTGTCAACATTCTTTTTTGAATCTGCTATTGCCACGGTTGCACGTGAGTGGAATGAAGAATTGTTAGACGCAATACGATCAGATAAAGCCAGACCTACTGTACATGCCAGAAATCTTTATCATGTTTCTGCCGCCATGTGGGATGCCTGGGCGAGCTATGATGCCAGCTCTGATGGTGTGTTTTACTTAGAAAACCATCAAGCAACTGATGTGGAGGCTTCGAGAAATGAGACCATCAGCTATGCTGTATTTAGGGTGTTGAATCAGCGCTTTGCTCATTCTGTTAGCGCCGAATCAACATTGCAGTCTTTCCATGATAAAATGATTGAACTGGGTTACGATGTTAATATATCCTCTACTAGTGGTGAGTCACCTGCTGCAATAGGTAATGCCATAGCAGAATTGATTATATCAATGGGACTAGAGGATGGTTCTAATGAAGAGAATCAATATGTTAATACATATTATAACCCTATTAATCTTCCTTTGGTGCCCAACTTACCAGGCAACCCTGATATTACTGATCCTAATCGCTGGCAACCTCTGGCTTTAGATTATTTTATCGGCCAGTCGGGCGTTATTTTAGGTGAATACCCAGAATTTTTAGGCCCAGAGTGGGGACATGTCACGCCTTTCGCATTAACAACACAAGACATGACGACCTATCAAAGAAATGGCAATACTTATCAGGTATTTGTTGATCCAGGTTCTCCCCCATTGTTAGGCGAAAATTCTGCTGACTATAAAGCTGGTTTTGAGCAAGTTATCGAGTTTAGTAGTTTTATGGACCCGAGTGATGGTGTGATGATTGATATTAGTCCTGCTTCCTATGGTGATAATGATTTGGGTACAAACAATGGCAATGGTCATGACGTTAACCCAATTACGGGATTGCCATATACTCCACAATTGGTACACGCAGGCGACTACTACAGGGTATTGGCTGAGTTTTGGGCAGATGGACCAGATTCAGAAACGCCTCCTGGTCACTGGTTTACGCTTTTAAACTATGTATCAGATCACCCCGCATTCGTGAAAAGGTTGCAAGGTACTGGTCCTGTGTTAGATGATTTACAGTGGGACGTTAAAAGTTATCTCGCCATGGGTGGAGCGATGCATGATTCTGCAGTAGCTGCTTGGAGTGTGAAAGGTTGGTATGATTATATTCGTCCTATATCAGCTATCAGAAATCTCTGTGACTATGGCCAAAGCAGTGATGAAAACTTGCCATCGTACCACCCTCAGGGAATAAATTTACACGAAGGTTATATTCAATTGGTTAATGCCGAAACAACTCAAGTCCAAGGCATACATCAACATCTTATTAATGACATAGATAAAATTGCTGTAAAGGCATGGAAAGGACCTGATTATATTGTGGATCCTTTGCAAGACACTGCTGGTGTAGACTGGATATTGTGTGAAAATTGGTGGCCTTATCAAAGACCTTCATTTGTAACACCGCCATTTGCAGGTTATGTTTCTGGTCACAGTACCTTTTCCAGAGCTGCAGCCGAGGTAATGACTTTAATTACTGGGGATCGATATTTTCCTGGTGGAATGGGTGTATTCGATGCTCCTGCTAATGACTTTTTAGTTTTTGAACAAGGCCCCAGTGAGGATGTAGTTCTGCAGTGGGCAACTTATCAGGATGCCGCGGATGAATGCAGTTTATCAAGAATTTATGGTGGAATACACCCAACCGCTGATGATATTCCTGGGCGATTTATGGGATATCAGATTGGTCACCAGTCATTCAATAAGGTTTTGAAATATTTTAAAGGTAGTCTCAGTGAAAATCTTCATCCTTATCCAGAGACAGATGATTATTGGCAAGGAATCATCAGGTGCCATAGAGGTGAGATCAATCTGGTGCCCTATAGAAACTGTAATGCCTATTAATTTGTAAGGTTAAGTTAATTATAAAATACCACACATTGTAATGTGTGGTATTTTTTTATTAGGATTAATTAAGTTGAATCAGCTTCATCTTAATGCATTACCATCCAATGTATTGATGTTAGCCTGTTAAGTAATAATATTATGATAAATCACTGAACCTCAGGGTCAAAAAATTCTGATGTTATTGCCTGAAGGGTTGTATTATTAATATTCCAGGATTCACTGGTGTTGTCAGGATAGGTAATATCAGTTGAAAATATTATTTCTCTACCAAATTCAAATTGCATATCAACAGTTCCCACTACTTGATTAGTTGGTGGAAAATGCTCACAATCGGGACAAAACCCTAAAAAGGACAACATATCTATTGTTGAATTTTGCTTGTTTATTCCACTGCCTAATGTCCATCTGGGCTGACCATTTTCATCATAATAATAAATAACAGCCACCTGAGAAGCGCCCTGAGAATATACTGTTAAACCCCACCCTGATTCACTTGGATCAAAATAAGTGCCAGTAAATTGATTGCTTGTTGCTTCATTAGACACATCTAAATATATAAAAGATTCCGAACTAGCCCGGCCATTTATTACCCATGAAAAATTTGTGCTTTTTGCATTGGTAAATTGTAAATTAACCGTACCAACTGAAACTGCTGTTGCTGATCTGCTATCAAAATTCCAAGTAAATGAAAATAACTCTGCATTCCAATCAGTATCATAAGCAGCGGATGCCAAATACCATGTTGGAGTCATATCATCATTATAGGTATACCAAATGATAAACATATTATTGCCTGCCATTTGAATATCAGCACCATGACCACTTCTTGCTGGATTATACCATAATCCTGTTTTTGGCCTAATGGTTGTTGAATCTGCATCAGTGAGATCTGAACCATTTATAATCTCTTGAAAATCAAAAACTCCATCACCATCCCTATCAAATGCCAATCTCTGCCCCAGACCTTTTGCAACAAGACTGTAATTTAAAGAAGATTCTGCACTTGCCAGCGCCATTAGCCCCATGTTGCTCAAAGTATTTCCTTGTTCAGAAGTAAATAAATCAGCATTTGAATCGAATAAATAATTTTGACCATTACCAGCATTAACCACTAAATCAACTTTGCCTGTTTCTGCAACTGTAATTAATTGGTCAATGGATTCATTGAATTGTGTAGCCTGATCTAGGGTATATTGCTTACCCACTCCTGCATGGCTATCTTGTGATTCTTCAGGCGTATTGCCTAATAGAATATTGTCATTATCCAACTCAGATCCAGAAAAAGCCATCATGAAAGCGACTAAATCTGCGACATCTTGATCGGATTCAACGTTAAAAGCACCTGCACTTAAGAATCGTGCAACAGAATCTATGGCACCATCGTGTAAAAAACCAAAGCCTAATAAAGACTCACTGCGTGATTTTTCAAATCCCACTTTATCAAATAAATTACGTAATTGAGGTGTTTTAAAAGCTTTTTGAGTAGAGCCATCTACACTGACTATACCCAAATGATTCGCATCATCAGGACCAAAAGGCACAATTGTTCCACCAACATTAACATTAACTTCTGCAAATTTCAAAGGACCATTCACAGCCATACCTGTAGGAATTGTATGACAACTACCACACTGAAAAGGATCATCCATCAGACCTGAATTAAATAAAGTTAAACCATTTTGCGGGTTTCCTGCCCCCAAAGGTTGTCCTGGCGGTGAGAATCTGCCCGGTGTATAATGATTAGTTAAAGCGATGCTTGCAGGTAATGTATTATCAATATTCCTAAAGGGGTTTGGAGGGAAAGTTATGGTCGCTATCATCGCTTTCAACTTTTGCATTTCATTTGAAAGCAATTGAGTATCATCACCATTGATACTTTCATAAGCTCCGTTGAACGCCTCTATACCATTTCTATCACCACGCCAGTGAAAGGGCTCATTACCAATAATATCTTGAAAAGTTTGAGTCATCATGGGCCCTTTCATGGGATGAAAATCACTACAAAACTCTCCATCAATTTCAGTCTGACAATTTTGGTTAAACTCTTTCATATTACCTGATGGATCACCCAAATCCCATGCCAGTTTATCCATGCGCGCATCCACATGACATGAGGCACAAGCAGCTTGTCCAAGCCCAGAAGTATCATGAGTGCTGTACAAAAATTTTCTGCCTTCTTGAATACTTTGTGGTAACGGGTTAAAAACTTGGGTTTTAGTTATTTCCTGATTGTTGTTTAAATCAATAGTAGAAATACTGGCTTCAAAATGGTTCCAACTGTATAAACGATTATTACTTTCATCTAACCCAAGTCCTGTTGCACCCTCTCCTACTTCAATGCTAGCCATTCTATTACCATCAGAATCGATGACAATTATATTGTTTGAACCCATTCCTGCAATATAACCTTTATCTCCATCAGCAGACCAAACTATTCCTCTTGGATCTCCAATTGATTGATCTCTTAAACTCTGTTCTACAGTCGAACTGAGATAATCTAAATGCGGATTGAGATCTGTAACAACAGGATTTTCAATATCATTTACCGGCACGATACCCAGATTAGCTCTGACAAATATCCCATTAAGAATGGGTTCATACCTTATTTCATTGATGGCATCAGTACCGACCATTGTAATTTCATTTTTTGCGTGATTATAAGCCAATGCCATACCAATATTCATTAACCCTGATACATATGTTACTTCATGGGTATCAGTATCAATCACGGTAATATCATGATCTAGTAATTTCCAACCGCTGATCCTGCCAGATAATCCAGCCTGAGCTCCCGAAACCATATGAGTCCAGTCTTTACCATTATCATCAAGCCATCTGCCATCACTATTTTGCTTTATGATTAAAGAAACCTTTGGTGGAGTTGGTAATTGTGGGTTTAATGCTGGAAAAAAATTATTGCCATTATTAGCTGGTGGGTTTTGTCCCGCATAAGGAGACGATACATGGTTAACAGGATTATTCTCAAAATTTAATGTATCATCAAATTCATCTATACCACCCGTTAAAATAGTTGATTTGTTACCTGATTCAAAACTGGCCACATAGACTTTAGTACCATCTGTGTTAACGGTCATGGCGCGAGGATCCTCTGCCATTACATCAATGATTACAGGAGTATTATTAAGGTTGTTAGTATCATAAACCAGGATTTGATTAACTTGAGAACAACTCACAAAAGCTTTATTGTTTGCAAAAACCACATCAAAGGGTTCATCTGCTGTTTGTAATGTTGATTTTACTCGTTTGTTTTCGAAATCAATTATAGTGACAGAATCTGATATATGATTAACCACCCACACTTCATTGTTGTCTTTAAACCTCACTGACACAGGGTCAGAACCCACTTTTACATGACCTAATCTCACTGGATAACCCAAACTGATATTAAATAACTGCACGCGATTATCCGCTGTATGGGCTATGGCTAATCTAGTTTTGTCAGGGGAAATATCCAATGCGTGAACAGGGTGATTCTCCCAGTTAACATAAGGTATATCTTCTGCTAAGATTGGAAAAGAAATAAGTAACAACAATATAAATAATATTGACTTCATAAAAATGTGCCCTTTTGAATTATAAACCCAATATATTAGCATATAGCCAGTGACAGTTATTGATATTTATCCTTATCGCTTATAAAAGACAAACGTTTATAAAGAAAATATCCAAGTAGAAAATTAATTATTTCAGCTATTCTAATGTAAGATTTAACTGCATACCTGCGCACCATTTTTTTCTAAAAAAATAAAAAATTAATCCAATTACTTCAAAACTTAGAAGGTAAGTATGTCTATATTAATCGCTTGGAGGAAATGCATGCAAAATTAATTCTTGAAAGCATGATTCCTTATGTCATTAAAGCGATTAGGATTATGCCACTTAAAATCGAAGATCCAGATTTGCTGTACAATTATTATTTTCAAAATATGATAGTCTTGACTATAGGTTTAATGGAAGAAACAACCAATCTTTATAAAGACACGATTAATGAAATAGAAGAGATATTGAATTTGATTTAAATTATAATTTTATTTATGGGTGACCAAAACAATTAATGTTAGGCTTCATACCTCAGCACAAACCTACGTTTGGATTATTTTGTGGTGCTTGTATAGTCTTTCATCCCAGCCTACTAGCTTATTTAAAACCAAGATACTTAATGAAATATCTTCTTCCCAAGCATGAAGCTCTGCTTTTTATTTTCACTTTGTGACTGTCGCTATGCAAAGTTTGTTTTCATGCCTTGGTGGGCGGAATCACACCTTACGAGGATTTGTCAAACGAAGCCTGATTCATATAGATGTTTAGATTAGCTCCATAGCATTAATCAAGGGTTGTAAAAATTGATTTATGTCATTCTCTTCATCGTATTCTCCAACTTGATGAACAAAATATTTTTGTCCTTCGCTGGGAAAACTGTTATCGCTTTCAATAAATTGTTTGAGATAATCTTTCTTTGTTTTTATTCCAAAACTTTTACTATTAATTTTTATGAATAAGGCTGGACAAAACAACCACGGGTGATCGAATGATTGTTGCCATTTATCTAGCAACGCAAGTAACAATTCATCACTATTTCCTAGTGCTTCAAATTCAATGCTTTTATCTTCAAAGTGAGCATAACTTGCTTGCTTTGATGGATAACACAGGTGTTTGATCCAATGCCTACAGACATCCTTGGCTTTTACTTTGTTTGGATAGACTGAGATAAGCTGTTGTTTGTTATCAATTTGAATGCTGCCAAATATTTCAAAATCACCTAAAACAAGTTCAATAATATGTGTTTGTAAATCTAAATTATTTACATGATTAAGTAATTGATTTAATTCATCTTGGTATTTTTTTAAAACTGATTGTCCTGATTTGTTATCACTGACTATGCCTGTTTTGGCAGCGATTGTTTTACCATGACTAAATATTTGATTTTTTAATGCCCAGGTTTCTAAACCAGTTGGAAAGTATGTTTCTGTGTCTTGTATGCTTGTTTCATATATTGGGTGATTGATTTGCGCTTTATTTCTTAAGAAAAAATCCAAAGGATCAGTGAAAAATTTGCTTAACTCATTCAATGTAATATGATTTTCTGGTAGAAGCTTGAGTGATATTTCTATGTCTTTGTTGGTTTGTCTTGTATGGTAATAGCTTTTGGCTAATTGATAATGTTTCATGCTAAAAGTACGGTGCTGTTTTGAAAAATACTTTTTGTTGTAGCCATGCATTTTGTGGATTTCCACCTTAAACTCGTTGTTGGTTTTAATTTGCAAATAACCCAATAGATCTGCTACAAGAACTGATGGAGGTTGTGGATCATTGTTTTTTGCATCAAAACCAATATAGGTCATAATTAACTTTTCTACGCTTTCTGTTAGTGCCGTTAACATGAGATTTTTATCACGTTGGCGTGTAGATTTGTTTAGTCTTGGCGAGATATTGTCAAAGATATCCAAGTCATTTTTAATTTCTTTTTTTGGAAAGTCTCCATCATTCAAACCCATTATTATTAACACTTTGGCATCGGCTATAAATGCATTTTCCCAAGTCTGGAAGCGTACACCAATTTGACCTTCTGACCGGTAGTTGTTTTCTGTAATGACCGATTCTACAATAGTATTGATAATAGTTAATGGGACATCTGCCTGACAATTTAAGGTTTGCTGAATAAATTTATTTTCTAGCTGTTGACTGATTTGTTTTTCGCAATCGGTTTCGAAGTCATTGTATAAAAAACTATTACAGAGGTCTTTAATAAATGCATACCAATCTTGTGGTGAATGATTGTTTTGACTTATGTTATAGGCTTTATACCATAACTTTAAAAAGTTAAAACATTGTGAGAATAAATCTTCTTGCCCGCTAATATCACCAAAAGTTGACAGATAGGGTGCGTCACCTACATCACCTGCTAAATAGCCACTAAGCCATCGATTTTCTCCAAAATGCCAGGTATTACCGATTCTTTTTTCATATCCTATTGCTTGTTTTTGCACTGCTGAATAAAAATTACGAATGTTTGAATCGATTATCCAGGTCTTAATCCGTGGCAAATCATCTTCTGTCATATTGAATTTTTCTAAAATAACGGCTTGGGATAACAGCTCATAAATAACAGGTGCTGTCATTTCTCCAGTAAAACTATTTAACAAATGCATTAA
>JAESTH010000115.1 GCA_016763695.1 Alcanivoracaceae bacterium | reverse complement strand
TCGTTAACTGGCTCAGTTTTCAACTGTTGAAGTGGCTCATTTTTGCATTGTTGGTAACAGTAAAATATAATACTCAACGAACTCACCAAGGCAAAATATGCTGCGGGAGAACACCGATGGAAACGCTCATCGATGGAAAAGAAGTTTGGAAGAAGAAGTTTTTGAACTAAATCTGACCTGACAAACAGTTACTGAGAAACGGGTAAATGTCTGATCAAGTCAGAACTTCTACAAATAAATTTCATTTGAATTATTATATTGTATCCAAGTATCAATATAAAAAAGGCCTGTGATATTCGCAGGCCTTTTTTATATTTCTCTTTTGGTCTTTGAACAAAATAACTTTTCAGTCTCATGTTATGTGGCGAGAGTCTCAACTTATGTGTCGCTCTATGCAATCACTTCCTAATCCCAACTCAAAGCACCACCAGTTTGATACTCAGTCACACGAGTCTCAAAAAAGTTCTTTTCCTTACGTAGGTTAGATTGTTCATCTAACCAGGGTAGGGAGCATTGAGCGCCTGGGAATGGTTCTTGCATGCCTAGTTGTCTGGCTCTTCTGTTGGCGATATAGCGGAACTGTTCGCTGTGATCAGCGGCAGAATAACCTAAAATAGGGCGGCGTAAAATATATTTAGCATAACTGGACTCTGCGGCTTCGGCTTCTTCCCACATGTCCTTGATTGCTTTAGGGTCTAGACTTATTTCGTTTTCGGCGAATATCTGCTTAACGACTCTGATGCCGAATGATGCATGCATGACTTCATCGCGCATGATGTATTGGAACTGCTCGGCAGTGCCTTTCATTAAACCACGTCTTTGTAATGAAAAGATGGGTGAGAAGCCATTGTAAAACCAGCAGCCTTCGAAAATAGCAGCGAAGAAAATATAGGCCATAACGAACTCGTGCAGATCGTCTTTATTGCTTAAATCCATATCTGAGCGCAAGACAGAGTCTAAACGGCGGTTGGCGATCTGGATTTTTTGGTTGATCTCGGGCACAACACGATAGCGATTATAGATTTCTCCTTGATCAAGCCCGATGGTTTCTATGCAGTGTTGATAAGTCCAGGTGTGCAATGCCTCTTCATAAACTTGTCGTGCCTGGTAGATTTGTAATTCTGGCGCGGTCATTTTTTCCATAACTGCCAAACCGATATTACGCATGGCGAGGATATCTGAGGTGGTCAGGTATGATAATACATTTTCATAGACGTGACGTTCATCATCATTGAGTTTATGATGATAATCATGTACATCACTGGTCATATTAATGTCCAATGGTGTCCAGTGATTTTTATTAGCGTTTAGAAAATACTTCCAAGCCCACGGATATTTGAATGGCGCTAACTGATTGATGTCAGTGTGTCCATTGACCACACGCTTATCATCTGCTTTAACCGGTTCAACAGCAACACGGGCATTGTGTTCTTTGTTTTCTGGCGTATGGTTGATTGTCTCCTGCTGTTTGTGCTTAGCAGTAACAGTCTTTTTCTCTTTTACTTGCTTGTTTGCTTCTTGAACAACAGCTGATTTTTCAGTGTTTACTTTTTTTCCAAGTCCTAACGGGTCATCCCAATTATACATTTATTACTCCCACAGTATTAACACAACAGTACAGCCACCCAGTTAACGGGTGGAATACCGTATTATATATTTTGCGTCATCTTAATTTATTGACAGGCATCACAATCTGGATCTAAAATTGAACATGCTGCTGGAGCAATAGATCCTGATTGTTGCTTGTCTATCCCACTCACGTCTACAGACTTTTCTGCCTGGGTTGCCCCAAGTGATCTTAAATAGTATGTAGTTTTGAGTCCTCTTACCCACGCTAACTTATAGATAGCGTCCAATTTTTTACCAGATGGATCTTTCATATAGACATTTAGTGATTGTCCTTGATCAATCCATTTTTGTCGTCTGGATGCCGACTCAATTAGCCAGCCTGCATCGATTTCAAATGCGGTGGCATATTTTTCTTTTAGATCTGTTGGTACCCGATCTATTTTTTGTACGCTGCCATCAAAATATTTTAAATCATTTATCATGACTTCATCCCATATATCTAGGGCCTTAAAATCTTCTACCAGATAAGGATTGACTATGGTGAATTCGCCAGATAGGTTGGATTTCACAAATAAATTTTGATAGATTGGTTCAATTGATTGCGATACACCTGAAATATTCGAAATAGTTGCAGTGGGTGCTATCGCCATTGTGTTTGAGTTACGCATACCTTGGTTTTTGATCTTGTTGCGTAGTTTATTCCAGTCCATGGTTGATGATTTGTCCTGTTGTATATGTTTACCACGTTCTTTTTCCAGTAAAGCTATGAATCAATGGGTAATATCCCCTGTGACCACAATGAACCATCGTAACTTGGATAAATACCTCTGAGCTTGGCTAAATCACTAGATGCCTGTATGGCAAAATAGGAAATAGCTTCCATTGATAAATCGGCAAATTGAACTGCTGCATTACTGCAATAGGAGATGTTCTGTTTGTATAATGAGTCCTGAAAACCCATTAAGCCAATGCCAACAGGGCGATGACGAAGGTTGGAGCGACGTGCCTGTGGAACGCTGTAAAAGTTGTAATCTATGACATTGTCCAACATGCGCATGGCGGTGGTGATGGTCTTTTCTAGTTTTTCATAGTCAAGGCCATCTTTGCTGGTATGTTGAGGCAAGTTGATGGAACCTAAATTACAGACGGCAATTTCTTCATCCGTGGTATTTAAGGTGATTTCAGTACATAAGTTGGAGCTGTGAACCACACCAACATGCTGTTGTGGTGAGCGAATGTTACATGGATCCTTAAATGTAATCCATGGGTGACCTGTTTCAAATAACATGCCTAACATCTTGCGCCATATCTCGTTGGCGTTGATGGTTTTGGTGTTAATTAACTCTCCGTCTTGGGCTTTTTTCTCGTAATATTCATATTTTTCACGGAATGCCTGTCCATATAAATCATGTAGTTCTGGTGTTTCTTCAGGAGAAAATAATGTCCAATCGCCTTCATCAGCCACACGTTCCATAAATAAATCAGGGATCCAGTTTGCGGTATTCATATCATGCGTCCTGCGTCTTTCATCACCTGTGTTTTTACGTAAATCTAAAAACTCTTCTATATCTATGTGCCAAGTTTCTAAATAAGCACACATTGCGCCTTTGCGTTTGCCGCCCTGATTAACGGCTACAGCTGTATCATTGGCTACCTTTAAAAAGGGTACCACTCCCTGAGACTCGCCATTTGTGCCTTTGATGCGCGAGCCCATACCGCGGACTCTGGTCCAGTCATTACCCAAACCGCCTGCATATTTTGATAGCAAGGCATCATCTTTTATGGCATTGAATATACCTTCCAGATCATCGGGAACCGTAGTTAAATAACAGCTGGATAACTGTGGTCTTAGTGTTCCTGAGTTGAACAATGTTGGGGTGGAGCTCATGAAATCAAAAGAACTGAGTAAATTATAAAACTCAATGGCTCTTTCCTCACGGTTGACTTCATTAATAGCCAGTCCCATGGATACGCGCATAAAAAAGTTTTGTGGTAATTCAATTCTACTGTCACCGCAGTGAATAAAATATCTGTCGTATAATGTCTGAAAGCCAAGATAGGTAAAGTTTTGATCTCGCTCAGGTTTAATCGCTGCACCCAATAAGTCCAGGTCATAATTACAAAGCTCTGGTGACAAAAGTTCTAGTTCTGAGGCTTTGTGAATGTATTTTTTTAAACTGGCAGGATAGAGCTCAACCATTTCTGCCTGGGTTGCGGTTTTCTCTTCGTCAAACAGAAAGCTCAAAACTTCTGTTCTTAAACCATCCAGTAATAATCTGGCGGCTACTTTTGAATAGTTGGGGTCTTTCTCAATATACTGTCTGGCACACATAACTATGGCTGAGCTTAAGTCTTTTTCGGCGATGCCATCAAATATATTTCTGTAGGCCTGCTTCAAGATTAACTCTTTATCTACACCAACTAACCCATGTGTTGCTTCTGAAATAATGGCAATCAGCCTGTTCTGATCCAATAATTTCTTACTGCCATTCTTGCTGATGACATGAATTTTTGGACCCGCTTGTTTTTTATTTTTTTTGGCGTCAGTTTTGGCTCTTTTTTCAGACTGTTTGGCACGATATAGGACATAATCTCTGGCTACTTTGTGTTCTCCAGAACGCATCAGCGCCAGTTCAACCTGATCTTGTATATCTTCTATGTGGATGGTGCCACCATTATCCAATCTTCTAAACAGGGCATTAACAACATTTTGAGTTAACATTTCAACCTGTTCTCTAATGCGCGTTGATGCAGCAGCCTGACCGCCTTCTACTGCTAAAAAAGCTTTGGTCATGGCAACTGAAATCTTTGATTCATCAAAGGCCGTTATTTTGCCGTTTCTTCTGATAACCCGGTATTCGCCAGGTGCTGTTGTTGTTATTTTTTTTGATATCATACTATCTGTAACTACTTGGTGTTCTTGTGTCTTTGAACCATGTGTTTCGGTTTGTTGCATGTCTACTCCAGACTATATATAGTAACGTTTGACTCTTATTATTAATTTAAGATGATGTTAGGATTCTACAAGCCATATTATTATTGAGTTGAAGGGTGTGCTTTTTAGACTCATGTCTTTATTAGCAATTTTGTTTTATTTAGAACAATGGCTTTCTGTGAAATCTGGCATCTATCTTAATGGATAAGGTGGGCTGAAATCAAGTTGTAACTGTGTTTCTTTTGATAAAGTTTTTACTTGCGAAAAATGTAAATTTTTGTAAAATATTACGGCATGATTATTTCAATAAGCAATCAATAACTTAGCTGATTATTTTCATGTTCTTTACTTGAGAAGTGAGCTAAACCCTAATTTTCTATCGATGTTTTTTTCTGAAAACGTAAGAAATTCAAAATAGCAGCAACACTTAATCCTAATATTAATCCAACCCAAAGGCCTTTTGCTCCCATGTCTTTTTCAAAACAAAACCACCAGGATGCAGCAAATCCAAATGTCCAGAAGGCAATAGTGGTAGCATACATGAGAAACTTGGTGTCTTTGATGCCACGTAAAGCGCCAGCTGCGGCAACCTGAATGCCATCAGATAATTGAAAAATGGCCGCAAAAAACAGCAGCTGTAAAGCAATTTCCTGGACCTGAATATCTTTTGTATATAGGTTGACCACAAATTCTGGGAAAGCAAACATAAAGCCAGCTAAAAATAACTGTACAATAAATATCAGGCCAATGCCTATCATGCCTGCACGTCTGGTATCAATTGGGGACTTTCTACCCACTGCGTTGCCAACCCTGACGGTTATGGCCATGGACATGCCCAGTGGCACCATAAATAATACCGAGGCAAAATTCAATGAAATTTGATGAGCGGCGATGATCTCAGGTGATAGCCTGGATGCCAGCATGGTAACCACTGAAAAAAAGCCACCCTCAGCAAATAAGGCTATGCCAATAGGCAGGCCAATTGACAACACTGTAAATATAGCCTTTCGATCTATTTTTTCAAAATGGGAAAAAATATTTAAACTGCGGAACCACCTGTGTTTTGCTAAAGCCAGGGCAAAGGTCACTGCCTGAATCAGGATGACAATGGCAGATGCATAACCACAGCCAGCCACGCCAAGTGCCGGGAAGCCAAGTTTGCCAAACATTAAAACATAATTTAAGGGTATGTTTAATGCCAGTCCCAAAAAACTGATATACATGGTCATGCGGGTATGTAACAGGCCGTCAGCAACATATCTAAACACCAAAAATAGCGGAAAGCTTAAAATTCCCCAGGATATGGCATGTAAATAGTCAATGGCAAAAGGGATGACTTCTGAGCGGGTTCCAAATAATGTAAATAGCGGTGTCAGGTTCCTTAATAACAAGAAAAATAAAACCCCTATTATCACTGCCAGCCACATTAACTGTCTAACCAGCGGGCCGATTTTATGCCGTTGCTGTGCACCATCCAACTCGGAAATCATTGGTGGAGTGGCCATTAATATGCCCAGTACAAACATGATACCAATCGCCCAAATAGCGCCGCCAATAGAAACAGCGGCCAATGGGATGGTACCCAACCGGCCGGACATTATGGTATCGACAACCCCAATCATCATGACCGTTAGTTGACTAATCACTAATGGTATGGATAATTTTATGGTTTGTTGAATATGGTGTTTATTACTTTGCCCAATCATGGCTGTATCATTTATAATATTGGCAATAAAGTAAAGAAATAATGATAAATGAATACAACAAATACTAAAACAACAGATAAGCAGCTTAAGGCATTGGTCACTGGTGCCACAGGTTTTTTGGGGCAGCATTTATGCCAACAATTATTACAACAGGGTTGGCAGGTTTTTGCCTTGTGTAGAAATGCAGCAAAAGCCGCAGCTTTACCAGAGGATGTGCATATTATTATGGGTGACATTTTATCTGTTGATAAACTCCAAGGGCTTATACCTGATGATTTAGATGTTCTTTTTCATACCGCAGCCAGTACCAATACCTGGTTTAAAAACAATGCTATGCAGACAGAAACCAATTTGCTGGGCACTCAAAATATGCTCGATATTGCGGTTAAACATAATGTAAAGAGGTTTGTCCACATATCTTCGGTGGTGGTTTTTGGTATTCATACACAGTTAAAAAATATCGAAGAAACCATGCAGAAAGCAGGAGCTGACAGCTTTATTAATTATGTCAGGACCAAAACAGCTTCTGAAAAACAGGTACTAGAGTGTAGTAAGCTGGATGCTGTGGTTGTCAATCCCACTCATATCATTGGTCCAGGAGACAGGCACAATTGGGCACGATTAATTAAGATGATTGCTGGGCAAAAATTACCCAGTATACCCAATGGCGCAGGTTCTTTTGTAGATGTCAGGGATGTGGCAGCAGGAATCATTGGCGCTTATCATCATGGTGCAATGGGCGAGAATTATTTACTGGGTGGAACTGATCTCAACTTTAAACAATTTGTCTATAAAGTGGCAGCAAAACTCAATGTTAAACCAACCAAACTACAATTGCCTACGGGCTTGTTAATGCTGCTGGCACGAATCAAAAATCTGCTTTCAACTGTGACTAATAATGAACCAGATATAACGCCAGAATCGGTGACTTTGATATCCGACTTGTATGGGTGTGATGCCAGTAAGGCACGAAAAGAGTTGAATTACCAAACCCGTGATTTTGAGGCGACCATTGATGAAACAATCGCATTCTTAAAGGATGAAAATATTATTTAACTACTCACTCCGTCATTACCGCCTAGGCGGGAATGACGGAGTGAGTAGTTACAATATCATTGAATAATGAGAATATGGCTTAATCCTGATGTTCTTCCATTTTTAGTCGTGATAGTTTTTTAGAATATTTACTTTGCACAATTTCTACAATAACCAGAATGCTCAATATGAAATAAAAGGTGGTTTTACTCATTGCTGTAATAGGCAAATTAAAGAATTTAAGGTGTGCCATGTGTCCGCCTTCGCTTATCAACATGATGCCGACAATAAATAATACAAACAATCCCAGAACCTCATACATGCGATTTTTCTGTAAAAATTCAGCCACGCTGTCCGCCATCCAGATCATCAAAGCGCTGCTGATGAGAATAGCCACTGCCATCACGACATAACTGTCAGTTAAGGCCATGGCACTTAAAATAGAGTCAAAAGAAAAGACCAGGTTCATGATCACTACCATAGTTAATACTTTATTGAATGACTGTGGTTGAGATTTTTCATGCATGGTGTCTTCCAGTGATAGCATATGCCAAATTTCTTTCATGGCTGTATACATGATAAATACGCCACCTAAGAGAACAATTAAACTGTGTACATTAAAATGACCTTCGGCTACTCCTTGCCAGTTAAAAGCGAAGAAAGGGTTTTGAAAATAGCTAATAAGCTTCATTAAAGCAAACAATAAAACCAGTCTCAAAACCACGGCCAGGCCAATTCCCAGTTTACGTAGTTTTGCTTGTTTGGATTTTTCTACGCGTTGTGACTCAAGTGAAATGTACAGGAGATTATCAAAGCCCAAAACTGCCTGTAACAGCGTGAGCATCATCAAAGTCAGTAAGTTTTCTATAGTAAATAAATCCATTGTTTTCCTTTTAAGTAGTTAATGAATCTGTCATTATACATTAAGAATATACCTTGGTTATTTACTTTTTACTAAAAAAATCGACAACCTTTGAAGTGGGTTGGGTATCTTTCAGGTTTAAAAACTTTTTAATCTGTTTTAAAATGCCCGAACTATCAATGCCCGCGAGATGTAATAAATCTTCGCGACTACCATGCTCCTGATAACTGTCAGGTAGTCCCAGATTGAGTACTCGAATATTTGACTGTATGTGGTTTAAGTATTCATTGACACCACTACCGGCTCCGCCTTTGATCACATTGTCTTCAATGGTAACAATTAAATGATTGTGCTTTTGCATTTTAGTAATCAGTTCTTCATCAAGAGGTTTGACAAAACGCATGTTAACCACGGTTGCATCCAATGTTTCGGCTGCAATTTTAGCATCCTCGACAGTCGATCCAAACGCCAGTATTGCAATTTTGGTGCCTTTTCTGACAACTTTGGCCTTGCCTATCTGGATTTTTTCCATGCGTGGCTGTATAGCAACGCCTGCACCTGTGCCACGTGGGTATCTAACTGCTACAGGAGAGTTAAGGGTAAAACCAGTATATAACATTTGCCTGCATTCATTTTCATCGGCTGGTGCCATTACTGTCATATTGGGCACACACCTTAAAAAGCTTAGGTCCATATTGCCAGCATGAGTGGCGCCATCAGGGCCAACCACGCCACCCCGGTCAATAGCAAATAACACGCCGAGATTCTGGATGGCAACATCATGAATCAATTGATCATAAGCCCGTTGTAAAAAACTGGAGTAAATAGCCACAACAGGTTTAACGCCTTCACAAGCCATACCTGCTGCCAGAGTCACTGCATGTTGTTCGGCGATGCCGACATCATAATATCTTTTGGGAAATAATTTTGAAAACTCAACCAGGCCAGAACCCTCACGCATGGCAGGAGTAATGCCAACCAGCCTATTATCATCGCGTGCCATGTCGCATAACCATTGACCAAAAACTTGGGTATAGCTGGGTTTGCTGGGTTTTTTGCTGGCAATCACTCCTTCTTTGGGATCAAAAGGAGAGACGGCATGGTATTTGATTGGATCCAGTTCTGCTGGTTTGTAACCTTTGCCTTTTTTTGTGATAATGTGTAAAAATTTGGGGCCTTTGGTTTCCTTAATGGTTTGCAAAGTGCGTACCAACTGGTTGACATCGTGGCCGTCTATGGGACCAAAATACAAAAAGCCCAGTTCTTCAAATAAAGTAGAAGGGATCAACATGCCTTTGGTGTGCTCTTCCCAGCGCGACATAAATTTCCATAACCAGGAGTCGCGTTTCATGATGCGCTTTGATTTTTCACGCATTTTATTATAAAATCTGCCACTGACTATTTTAACTAACATCCGTGACAAAGCACCGACATTGGGTGAGATGGACATTTCATTTTCATTCAACACTACCAACATATCTGGTTCAATTTCACCGCCGTGGTTGAGGGCTTCAAATGCCATGCCTGCGGTCATCGCACCATCGCCAATCACAGCAATTGATTTACGCTCAATTCCCAATTGCTTGGAAGCAAGTGCCATGCCCAATGCTGCTCCAATCGATGTAGATGAGTGACCGACGCCAAAAGTATCATATTCGCTTTCACTGCGTTTAGGGAAGGGGGTTAAACCATTTTTTTTCTTAATAGTCTCAATCTGCCCCTTTCGTCCGGTCAGTATTTTATGTGGGTAGGCCTGATGGCCAACATCCCAGACAATTCTGTCGTGAGGTGTGTTATATACATAATGTAAAGCCACGGTTAGTTCTATTGTGCCTAAGCCAGAACCAAAATGCCCACCAGATTTAGATACAGAATAAATTAAAAAGTCACGTAACTCATCAGCGACCCGGGTGAGTTGAGATTCATCTAATTTACGTAAATCCGCAGGAATCTGAATGGCATCAAGTAAAGTTTTATGCTTCGCAGTCATTTTGGTACTAAATATTATATAAGAGAGACATTATCCTATAAATGAGGTTTATCGTCAAAGAATAGACAAGAATCATGGCTTTATTTGCGGCCATTTAAACCAATTTTTGCAATCAATTTACCCATGTATTTCCAAAACCAGACTTTAAGTTTTTGCGTGGGTGACCTTTTGTTCCATTTCTCAAGGGTTATTTCTTCACAATTTTGCAAGTCAGCAACAAACATGGCATTAACAGATTGTGCAAATACCTTGTCCTGAATTTCCTGATTGGCTTCCAGATTCCATTTGGCACTCCAGCGATCCAGATTTGCAGAGCCTATGGTTACCCAGTGATCAACTAGTACGACTTTACTGTGGATAAAGTGGTTTTGGTACTCAAAAATCTGCACACCTTTTTTTAATAGGCGGGCATAATAACCCTGCCCAATATATCTTGCCATATTGTTGTCAGTCTTGATACCAGGGACCATTAATTTGATATCCACCCCTCGGATGGCAGCTCGACAGAGGATACGTCTTAGTTTTAATGAGGGGACGAAATAGGCGCTGGCTAGCCAAACTCTGGATTGACTTTTGTTAATTTCTACAAACAAGTTCTTTTTGATTTGATTGAAGAAATAACCCCTGGTATAGCTAACCTTACCCAAGGCATTTTCAGTTGTAGTTGATTTAATGTCTGTTGTTAATGACGGTATAGTTATGGTGTTTATTCTTTGCCAGTTTTGCCAATATAGGTTATGCCAGTCTAAAACAACTTGCCCCCTGATCTCAATCATGTTATCTCGCCAATATTCATCACCGATAAATTGATCAGATAAGCCAGCACCTCCAACATAGGCAATTTGATCATCAATTAATAGTAATTTGCGGTGATCTCTATAAAAATTATTCAAAAAGGCCTTTATTTTCATGGGATTATAAAAACATAAGTTAACACCATTGCTTTGCAAGCGGGTTTTGTCTATTTCATCAAAGCCACGTGAGCCCATTGCATCGAATAATACAAATACATTAACTCCGCGTTTAGCTGCTACTATCAGAGCTGTAATAAATTGGTTGCATATTTTTCCAGATTCAACAAAGTAAGTTTCTAACAGAATAATGCTTTGTGCCTGTGCTATGGCTGTTAACATTTTTGGATAAAAATTAGAGCCATTCATTAATAGCCTGAATGAATTTTTATTTCTCCATGGGAAATATTGAGTTTTTCTTAGTGCCATGATTTTAGTTGACTCACTATAGAGGTACCCTATACAGTCTTTGTATTGATTTAAATTTGTAAATTTAACTAATTATTCTCAAGGGATCAACTAAAAAGACGTTACTTAGAAAAAGTAACGTCTTTTCTCCTAGTAAAGATGATTAAATAAAGTTTTAGGGACAAGCTTGGCTAGCTGGGAGGAAGCGTTCCAAATCAACAATCAAGTCAGTAAAGCCATTTGCCATTGCATCAGCATTGGGAGTTAATGCTACATTTACTAGAGAACAGCCATTAGCAGTAAATACGCCAGTGCCCCATTCGATACTTTCAACAAGGTTAGGATCAAAGTCATCCCCAAATACACCACCACTGGTTGTGACCACACTAACATCTGCGCTGTTACCATTTACAGGGCCAGTGGCGACCATAAATACTTGATTGCCCATAGTGTCATAAGTATAGAAGAACACAAGTAACACGGGTTCATCACTGGCATTTTGAAATACTTCGAACTGATATCCTTCACCACTTCTGGCAGCATTCCACCAAACACCATTGAGACCATTGGTCATGGTGAAACCCGTGCCTCCTAAGTCTTGTAGGTAAAGCATCATATCTCTGATATTTTCACTGCTAGGTGATTGGATGGCTGCTCGGGTCATGATAGTATCAGCAATGCCCCAGCGTGCTTTGTGGGCAAATTCTCTAAATTTGCCATCGCTAGCCAGATAAGCGAGTATTCCTCCAGATGGATGTCCCATGTTACCACCCATATGATCAGTTGCAGGATCACCGTGGCAACCAATACAACTTTGATTATAAAAAGCCTCTCCAGCAGCTGTATCAGCTTCTGAATTTATGGTGTACAATACTGGATTTCTCTCAGGATTAATTACACTAAAATAGGCAGATGGATCTCCATCTTCGAAATTAATAAATTCAGTTAGACAATCCAGTTGTGCCTGTGTTGGTAATATGTCACCAGCATTAAGACCCATTGCAGAAAAATCAGGGTGCTGGTTGCCTAAAGTGTAACCGGCACTATGTCCTGCCTTGTTGCTTGCAGAACCACTATCGATAGCTTCCCAACTGCCTTTTCCATCAGCATAAGATCGACCAATCCCTGCATGTGCAATATCATCAGCAGTAACCAGATCGTGTCCTCCCATAAAAGGGCTGATACTTCGACTGGTTTGATCGCCATCGCCAGCACCTGCATTAGAACGGCTATCTTTGCGTGAACGACGGACATAACCTACGTCTGTGGCTACCTTATCCCAGCCATGACAGGCCTTGCAGCGGACATAATCTGCACTTTCTACGCCTACAGGCAAGCCAGAACCTCCCGCATCAATTTTTGTCCAGTTTTCCCAGGCCAGAGCACCCTGTTCGATGCAGGCGCTCTGGGACATACTCACTGTGGAGATTCCTAACAACAGAGTTGTCAGAGCTACAGATGCGGCCCTTTTAATTGTTTTAGTTTTCATTTCTTTTTCCTCTTTGATTTGTGTTAAACGGTTTTTCTTATCTTTAATTACGCATAAGGAAGTGTCTTTTTTAATAATCCTCAGGCAAATTATGTGCGATACCCTGATGACAGTCTATGCAGGTTTTACCTGACTTCGCCAGTCTTTCAGGGTCATGTTTTTTCTTCGCGGACCGATCTTGCAGTTCACGATCCATAAACTCATAATTGTGACAGTTTCGACACTCGCGGGAATCATTACTTCTCATTGTTGCCCAGACACTTTCTGCCATTTTTAATCGATGTGTCTCAAATTTTTCTGGTGTATCAATTGTTCCCAATACTTTATGATAGAGTTCGTTTGAGGCGTAGATTTTACGCAAAACCTTTGCGCCCCATGATTTTGGAACATGACAGTCAGAACAGATTGCCCTGACCCCAGAGGTGTTTTTATAATGGATAGTCTGTTTGTATTCCTGATATACGGTGTCACGCATTTCATGACAGCTAATACAAAACTCTAAGGTATTGGTCGCCTCCATGGCAGTATTGAAACCTCCCCAAAAGATGATACCTGCGAAAAACATGGCAAAACCACCAGCAGGAATACCTAAAAGCCACCAGCGTCGAGGTTTGTTCCAGATTTTTTGTAACTTGGATTCTCTTTGTTTAATCGGGTTGTTCATTCGTTCTACTCCTTATAGGATAGCGGGTTATTGAGCTTTGCTGGCATAGAAACTCAGCAATGCTTCAAAGTCTTCATCATCAAGTAATTTCATTTTTACGGACATTTTGTCTGCCATGGGACGTTTTTCAGCAAGAAGATTTTCAATAGCCAGGCGCAGATAAGGTGTCCATTGACCAGCTAAAAGGCCAGCATCGTCATCGGCTATACTGCCACCTTCACTGTGACACTTTTCACAATGACGTTTATGGATTGCGACACCCTTCTTCACCAGTATGGAATCAAAATCCTGTTTAACACCTACAAATGACAAGTCTTCATAATGTTCGCTTAAGGCTGCAATGTCATCTTCGCTTAATTCGCTAGCAATTTTGCACATGGTAGTGGCTGGTCGGCTGGTATTTCCATGACGGTAGACACTTTCTTTGCAGATTCTTTCATTGG
>JAESTH010000039.1 GCA_016763695.1 Alcanivoracaceae bacterium | reverse complement strand
TGAAACCAAACTGGATATTATGAAATGAACAATAAAAACTTAACAAGGCGATCTTTTATCACAGGAGCCGCTGTAGTGACCAGTCAATTTATATTGCCTAGTCAATCACATGCCATAGAAACAAAAAAAGACAAAACTATAAAAAATAAATTAGACATCGATTATTTTATTGCAGATTGTATAGAAGCCAACAAAGAAACGGATGCACAAATTGCCATCAAAGAAGTATTAACAAAAGCAGTTTCCAGACCCAAAGACATGTTAGCCGCACTTGGTGAGCCCAATAAAGCAGGTATCAATATTTTACATGCCTCCAAAACCTTAACCATTTTCAATGCCAGTTGGACACCTCAAATGAATTTGTTGCCGCATTCACATTTAATGTGGGCTTTAATCGGCATTTACACAGGACGTGAAGACAACATTTTGTGGCGCAGAGATAAACAAAGTATTAATGCCTATGGAGTAGAAGCTTTGTTTGAAGGTGATGTCGCAGAATTAGCAGATGATGTGATTCATTCTGTGACAAATCCACTACAACGGTTTACAGGTGGATTACATATTTATGGTGGAGATTTTTTTCATACCACTCGTAGCCAGTGGAATCCAGATACTTTAATCGAAGAACCTTCTGATGGAGATACAATTAAATCAATGTTTGCAAGAGAAAACAAAAGATATAATTTATCAAACTAGTCACCCAAATTAGTTTTCAAGAGGCGATGGCTTTGTGGTAAATTCAATTTTATTAACAAAGCTTTCCGCCTAGTACTACGATTAATAAGTCTTGTCTAATATTTAACTCTTCATAGGCTTACCTTCATTATGTACAAATGAATATTAATTAGACAGAACTTATTGTTTACGGTACTAGAGTCATGATAAATAAATTTGAATGCCGGATAATTTATCGCTTTATTTATATTGTTATTGGCAGAAACAAAATCAGAATGTTGATTTAAGTCTAATCTAGCCAATAAAGCATAAGCTTGAGCAGATTTTTTATTAAATGTCAGTGTATTATTTACGGCTATTTGTGCTTGATTCAACCCCGCATCATAAGGACATTTTTGCAAATTTAAACTGGCAGATAGTGACTCTTTGACCAAATCAATAGCATCCAATATTAAATCTGGATCATTTTTAAATTTTAAAAACTCAGTTTTGAGTGGTCTCAAACACTTGTTCGACCCAGATGATATAGTGAGACCGATTATTATACAGCCGGGTTAATATTAAACTGATTAAAAATAATTAATCTGTGTTCTGGCTGCATTTTTTTTTGTATTCCGAAGGCGTTTGTTGGGTTGCTTTTTTGAATAGGCGATTAAAAGTTGCTTTAGAATTAAAACCCACGCTAAATGCAGTGCTTAGTACAGTGGTTTTTTGATTACGGAGTTCAGCCACCAGTTTTTTAAATTCTTCTAGTCGATAGCTGTTTATAAAATCATAAAAATTTGTATTATTACCTTCATTAATCACCTGAGAAAGGTGGTGGGGTGAAATATTCAAATTATCTGCTAACATATTGAGGTTTAACTCTGGATTAACATAAGGCTTATGTAACACCATGTATTTTTTTAGCCTTATTAAATTATCCTCTATATCATGTTTATCTAAACTCGATTTTTTATATTTCGGAATCTTTTGAGTCAATGGTATTACAGCAGTTGATGCTAAACTGGTAATAATTTCTGGTTGGCGCAAAATTCTATATACAATCACATAAATAATCAATGAAATAATAATGGCCAAAAATTTATTCACTGGCAGATATATCATGCCATGATTGAGCAGAAACAACACTGTAATTGCCAAATAGCACAGTAACAGTGCGAACATGCTGTGTGTCACCCATGTTTCGTTGATCCTTTCTAGGCTTGAACACGATTGTTTTAATTTTTGCCTGTATAACTTTAATTCTTTTTTACAAAGAAAATAATAAAGCCACAATTGCATATAGGCCGTAAAAGACAAAATCATAATTATAGTCGTAAACGGTTTATTGATGTACAGTGATTGCTGTCCTTTACTTAAAAAATAAACAAAGTAAACAGTATATAAAATAAAAGGAAGCATATGAAGCAGTTTTATCTTAACCGGCATTTCACCTTTGTTTAATTGATTTAAATAGAGAAAGAGTAAAGGGCCAAACAACAACTGAAAAGGTTCAGATATATGCCCTACTGGTGAATAATATTTCGCCAGCAATCCATCTAATAAGGAATTTAATGTAACGCTTAAACTTAAAACCAGTAGAATCACTGCCAATACTCTGCGGCTTCTAATCGCGCCATGGCTAACGCGAAAAATCACGAAGGCAAGCAATAAGGCTATGACTATACTCGATGCTGTTCCAACAACATAAAAATGGTTTAATATTGCATTTTTCACTATTTTATATTACTTATACTTAAAACCAAATTACCAATTTTACTATAGAATCTACAATCTCCCATACCTATATTGATTTACATGTTATTAATGCAATATCATCTGTTTTCCATAATCTATTTTACCATTTTCAAGTTAAGTCTCAGACACTGTAAAAATAATGTCATAGAATCGGAAAATAAACATCACTTTCCCATATAAATAACTGCACGACAAAGGTCGCTCAATTTATGCAAAACCATTGGTAAAGATCACATCTGGTGTTGGCTGACCGTCAATACTAAGAAATCAGAAATACGGGTTACTTGAGCCATTTTGCTGCTTAATCAGTCATTCCGGATATGAATTAGCAGCAAATAAAATGGTTACCAACAGTTAAAGGGCTGGACAGTGATGTCCAGCAAGCTGGGTCAAACGCTTAATATTTAAACTCCCAGAAGCATATCCCTCTAATGATGGATGCCAACTCACCATACCATTGTTTTCATCAATAAATTCAACAAACATTGTTCCCCACGGTTGTTGGCTTACATCGCTTGACTGAAAAGAAGGAGGAAAAAATGCCCCAGTGGTTATGACAGTATTAAGCTCGGTGACATCTGAACTAATCTCTCCCTGACCCAAAAGCCAAATAGGCTTTCCATTATCGAAGGTGAACCAATAAACAAGCATGTGATCTACACCATTAATTTCTATGACTTCAACAATAAAACCCTGCCCATCTTGCTCTGGGTCATACCATGCACCACTATGACATGCTTTAACTGTATTATCTGATGATGAACTAATAGTGGTTAGCTTGGTCATTTTCATTGACGCAGGTGTAAACTCACTACCATCTTTAGGATTCCAACTGATGCCCATGTTACTGCCATCTTCAAAAACCACATCGAGATTACCCCAAGGTTCACTCACCACATCCGAGCTATTAAAGTCAGGAGGAAAATCCGCTCCACTGTATTTTGTTAAATCGATACTCACGTGATTACCTTCAATATTACCACTACCAACTAGCCAGAACTGTTCACCCTGATGGTAAACAAACCAGAAGGCTAACAGGCTATCGTTTTCTAGAACCTGTAGAATTAAACCATGACCACTTTGCTCTGAAAGATACCAACTGCCACTGACTTCATCATCAATTTCATATCCATTGATACCGTCTAAATCACTGAGTGGAACTTTCCATGCACCTCTTCCAAAAGTAAAAGCAAATAAATTGACTTCATCTTCAAATTCATCAATGACAAGAAACTCGACTATCACATTTGAGAAGCCAGTATTTTCTACAGCCCAATGTAGGCCTCCATCCAAGGATACAAAAACACCAGACTCTGTGCCTATGTATAATTGCTCTGTGTTTTGGGGATTAATAACCAGCTTGTGTACAGGAAAATCGGGAAGCTGTCCTTCATTGACTCCATCTATCGCAACCCAATTCATGCCTTTATCAATACTTTTCCAAATATGTTTGCCCCCATAGGTAGAGTAAGTAGCATAAACAGTATCAGGATCAACAGGGTCAAATATCAAAGAAGATACCCAACCATCACGTGGTGAATTCATCTTGACAAAATTTGTATTGTGCTGAACAGGTTCTGCTGCGGTTTCATGACGATAAATACCTAATTGATTGGCAACTAAAACAATATTGGAGTCATGAGGTGAAATAACCATTGCAGATGCACTGGCAGTGGATATAGGGAAAGAAACACCAGAAGGGATTATCTCACCGTCAATAGCTGCACTGGCAGGATACCAATAATCTCCCTGATTATCACTGCGCCATAATCTAGTGGCTGCCGCCCATAATCTATCAGGGTTATTAGGATCCATCGCAAATGGCATTATCACAATTGGAAAATCCTGAATTTGGCTCCCATGCCAACGCCAAGATTCTCCTCTATCCGTAGATTTCTTAAAGTTGGATCTAATGGATGTAGCAAAAATATGATCTTCATTTCTTGGGTCTATAGCCATATAGCCACCATCTGCTGGAAACAGAAAATGCCAGTTATTGCTTCCATCAATATCATTACCCATCCAGTTACCAACATCCTGTGCTCCCGCCATATAGCTTGCTCCCCCTGAGAAAACAGCACCAGCATAAAATTGAGTCACGCCGTAGTTATTGTTAACATTTTCCCAAATTAAACCATCTGAGGCATCACCACAAAAAGCTGCATCTTCATCATAGACCACTTCAGCATTGGCATTTTTTGACAGTCTTAGCCCAGCATCACTGCCAACAACCACGGTAGAGTTTGAAACTCCATCATACTCAGGGTGAAACTTTAAGACGTGCATATCCCCTCCAGGGTAGGATGGAGATATATCATTACCTACTAAAAAGCCAAATGACTCTCCACCATCATCGGAACGAAACAGGTTAAGTCCACCAACCCAAACCACATCTGGGTTGACAGGGTCAACGGCTAATAACTGATCATACCAACCTGCACCATAATAGTAGTTTGACTCCTTTCCATTACTACATTGATTAAAATAGACTCCAATAGGATAATGTAAGAGGATAGCACTCATTTTATCTGGGTTAGTGTTTCTGGTTGTCGCCAGCCATGACTGTCCGCCGTCAGTTGATTTAAAAACCGCATGTAAAGCATTGTTAAAATCACCTTGACCATCTGCATTTAAATCTGGCCCCGCAATAATGCTAGAGGATAAGGCATAAATAATGTCTTGATTAGCCTTATGAATACTCATTTGGGTTCGGCCCATTCCCGTTTCGGATAATACATTCTGCCATATGGAACTATCATTTGCAGCATCTGTATTAAGGTAGATACTGGCATCACAAGGACCGTCACAAGCCAAAGGCAGCAAACCTGGCAGATAATACCGATCATCAATAGAACGTGAAGAACAAGATGCCAACAACTGATCCTGGTCAAGATCACTTCGAAGGGCTAAATCAGTACACCCCTCATACAATAACTCTCCTGCATCATTTTTGGGACTAAGAACCATCTCAAATGTGACACCACCATCCTTAGAACGCCAAATCCCATGACTGGTCGCAGCATAAAGTACTTTAGAATCATTGTGTGAAATAACAATGTCGCTAATATAGCGAAAACCTTGCTGCAAGGTACTTTGCAACTGTACCCATGTGTCTCCCCCATCAACAGATTTAAAAATACCCTCCCCTGCCATACTGGCATATGGTCTTGCTGTTCGCCTATATATTTCGCCCGTTCCCACATAGATTGTTTCTGCATCGTTGGGATCCAACACCATTGCCCCTATGTTGAGGTTGGCGATTATGTCTCCTTTTGCCTGCCAACTGGCACCAGCATCTAGTGATTTCCAAATGCCTCCTGAGACACCTCCTGCATACATTATATCAGGATGAGTTGGGTCAAAAAGTATTGTCCGTGTTCTCCCTCCAGCATTGCCAGGACCTAGCCACGTCCATTGATTATCTTTATCAGATTTAAGACTCTTGCCTAAAAACTGACTGGCATTACTGCTGTATGTTTTCATCCTCGACATTTTCTTTTGAATTTTGCTAAGCTGGCTAGCAACATATTGCCCACCATCAGGAGGTAACCTTTTGGCTATAAACAGGTTTTCACGCTCCAATGCATAAGAAGCTGTTTTACCCATGTGTTTATTTTTATTAAATACAACCTTTTTTTCTGAGACTTCACAGCCACTAACCATCAAGATAAAACTTAAAAACACTACTGAACGAACTTTTCCCATAACACCCTCTAATAACGATCTTCTGATTAAAAACCCAAATTACGATACTATACGTACGCAAAAAAGTAAAGTATAATTTTATGCTTTCTCTGTCCTTAATCTCAATTTATTATTGAAAGACAAAACAGACAACCTATTTATCAAAAAACACCTCATTAATAGAGGTACCTTTTAGTTAGCCAGTCATATATAATGGAGATCTTTGCATTAATTAAGAAAAGAATCCAAAAATAAAAAGTACCTATTTTTAATATGCGTTTTGTTCAGCTGCCTCAAACTAGAGGCACAGCTAAGTTTTACTGATATAAAATACAATAAACAGTGATATAATCAGGTACTTTAATAAGTTCTAACAATTGTCATTTAGGTGGCTATAGAAATATTTGCAATAAACATAGCGAGCACTAACAGAAAAAATAATGATAAGATCTTCACTTTTAATTACTTCGGTACTTTTATTTAGCTCTCTAATATTGACCACGGCAGTACAGGGTAAACAGACAGCTTCTAGTTTGTATATTGCTGCCCATAACGCAATGAAACCAAATATATATACCAATATAGATTCAATGCTGGTCTATCAAAAAGGTCAATTGATCAGTGGTAAATATTATGGAAAATATACGGATAAAACAAGCCATCGTACTCATTCGACTTTTAAAAGTATTAATGCACTTATTACTTTAATAGCCATGGATCAGGAACTATTGTTGGCTGATGAAACGGTTATGTCGTTGTTGAGTCGATTTGGCAATCAAACAGACCCTGATGTACGAAAAAAACGTATCAAAGTTAAACACCTATTGAATATGACCTCCGGTATATCTTGTGATGAAGCTCCAGGGTCAGATGGTCCTAATCATGAATGGGGTGTAGATGAGGGGCCACAACCATTACAGTACAGTATGGATATTAAAATGGTATCTGAGCCAGGAGCAGAATGGCATTATTGTAGCGCAAATAGTTTTATGTTAGCGGCAACTGTGTCAGCAGCTTTGGAACGAGCTAACAGGGAAAATATTTTTGACTTTGCTGATAAATATCTGATGAAGCCTCTCGATATTAACAGTTACCGTTTTACAAAAAGCCCAAACGGCAGATTTCTCAATGGCCAAGGAAATTCACATTTTCTACCCGAAGACTTAGCTAAGTTCGGATTGCTTTTGCTTAACAAAGGCCAGTGGGGAAATAACAGAATTATTTCTGAACAAGCCATAAGCCAAATTTATGATTCTAACCAAATAATTAACTGGTCTTTTACTGATCTTATAGAAAGTCAATCAAATATAAAAACAAGCTATTCCAATCAATGGTATCAGACAACTTTTGAGGTGAGAGAAAGCAAGGTAAGTGTGGTGCATAGCTGGGGGAATGGCGGACAATTTATTTTTGTTGTGCCAGAACTCGATGCTGTTGTGATTTTTACTGGGAGCAATCAGGGAAATTTTCACAAACAAAAACAGCCATTCGATATTATGCATAAGTATGTATTGCCTGAGTTGATGAAAGCACACAATAATTAATCAAAGATCTGGTACATGCAGAGCAGATTGTGTTTAATTTATATCTGCGTTATATTGTTGCAAATGACTTTTAAGGAATTGTGTAAATGTTTAAGAGGATTAAGTCGAAAGGTTTTTAAACAATTGTGATCTTAATCGCTGGTTATTACAGATGTGAGATAATAACATCTTGTATTATTGTAAAATTACCTCAGTATACACAGAGTCGTAGTAGTCAACTCAAAACAGGACAAGTCAAATGAATCAGATCAATCACCTTATTATTGGAAATAAAAATTATTCGTCTTGGTCGTTAAGGCCATGGTTACTTCTAAAGGTAAAAGGGATTGAGTTCAAAGAAACAAAAATTTCTCTCTATACCGAAGGTAGTAAAGCTGAATTATTAAAATTTTCTGCTACTGGCAAAGTACCCGTATTTGAGCATGCTGAAAATGTTGTATGGGACTCTTTAGCTATATGCGAGTATATAGCAGATGTTTTTCCCAACGCCAACTGTTGGCCTGAAAATTTAGAGGAACGGTCTTTAGCTCGATCAATAAGCAATGAAATGCATTCAGGGTTTCTTTCTATACGGAATACGCTTCATATGAATTGTCGCCTTGCAATAGTATTGGATAAGATATCAGCAGAAGTACAGTCTGATATAGACAGAATATGTGAAATTTGGCGATTGTGTAGAGGTAAATACTCTACATCAGGAGAGTTCTTGTTTGGTGATTTTACAATCGCTGATGCTATGTATGCTCCTATTGTACTGAGATTTCAGAGTTATGGAATTAAGGTTGGAAACATTGAAAGGGAATATATGGATAAAATACTTTCTATTCTGGCACTTAAAAAGTGGGTATCTGCAGGAGTATCGGAAACAGAGTTCATTGAAGAGTGTGAAATCATAGTATAGTAAGCTTCAGAGTTTTCCCACAGCATAATTTAAAATAACAATCGATTTATTGTAATAAATTTACGGTTTATTTATATGTGTGTCTATTGCATACCTGCTTCAACATGAGTGTAGAAGCCAGGTATGCAAGTATGCTTTATTAATATAATCAATCACCTGTGTGAATTGAATTATGGTATATTATTTTATTATTCGTAATTTTCAATTTCTAATAATAAAGCTGCAATTTGGGCATCTAAAACAAGAACCATACTGTCTGTTTCAGATGTACCACTATTAAGTAAGTTTACTCTTTCAACTTGTAATACGGTGACTTGATCCGTTATACTTTTTATAAAATCAGCCTTTTTCATGGCAAAACTACTGGATGAGAAAATTAATAAAGCTAATGCTAAGGTTTTAATATTGTTTTTAAGATTTGATAGATTCATATTTATTTCCTATTTGGTAAATTAAATGTGATTTAATGTATTTAAATCATCAAAGTCTATCATATGCAAACAAGAAAAATTCAGTGAGAAAAATTCGGACCAAAACCAGTCATTTTAAGACATAAATAAGTACAACTTAACCCTGCCTTACTCTTTGTTATTTAAACATCAAAATATTGACAGGCAGCTGAATATCTCAAAACACCTCAATGGCTAAGTTATTTTATCCAAAGACCTAAAAGCCATTCGATACATCACAAGAAAGGCATTCATGCCTATAATTGTTCTGACTTGCCATTATTTGATATTATTTTTGAGACCTTTAAAACCCCCAAAAACTTTACCAAAGAAACAGGACTTAATCATGGGGCATCATCGAAAATAGCAGACATGCTGTTGTTTAAAAATGTTTATACAAAGCCATAATAGCTCAATCAATAGGTAATCAATACATAATCTTCATGTTTAAAAAATTGGTAAATATTATTATGGATGAAAATAAAGGACAACAATGATGCATAAATTTAACACTTTTATATTGAGTATGGTTTTAATAGCGCACTCACCCATTCTCGAAGCAAATACTTTACAGAATAACTTTGATCAACTCAGGCCAACTGACATTAGCGACAAAAAATGGTCGAGCTTAAAAACAGTGGTTCAAGAAGTCAAATTATTGCCCTCAGCTGGTGGCGGGGTTGACCACAATTTTGGTAACAGTGTATCTGTTGATGGCAATCGCATGATTGTGGGTGCGCCAAATTATAGCCTTAATACCATTGTCCATGGTGCGGTGTATGTGTTTGATTTTGATGGAAACCAATGGAGTGAATCACAGATCCTTACCCCATTTGATGGCAACAACAATGACCAATTTGGAGTTTCTGTTAGCTTATCTGGTACTAGATTGTTAATTGGCGCAAGCAAAGATGATGCTGGAGTGGTGTTTGTCTATGACTATAATGGCGTTAGCTGGCAGTTTACCAAAAAACTTACTGCTGATGATGCAGCTTCAGGTTTTAAATTTGGTGTATCGGTAAGTTTATCAGGAAATCGAGCTTTGATTGGATCTGACAAAGCCGGTGCAGATATTAATGTTACCACCGGAGCTGCTTATATTTTTGAATTTAATAATAATATTTGGTCTCAAACTGCTAGATTATTGGCATCCGATGCGGATGATGCCGATAATTTTGGTGTGTCTGTTAGCTTGTTTGGAAACCAAGCCTTGATAGGTAACAGCAACAATGACGATGCAGGCAATGGTTCGGGTTCTGCCTATATTTTTGAATTTGATGGAAGCGACTGGTTAGAAACCCAAAAACTCACGGCTGATGATGCTGGATTTTTGCATAAATTTGGTAGCTCAGTGAGTTTATCAAATAATCGGGCATTAATTGGTGCAAGCGGAGAGAGCTCCAGCGGAATAAATACAGGCGCGGCCTATGTGTTTAATTTCAACAATAACACATGGACTCAAACACAAAAACTCAATGCAACTGATGCACAAGCCAATACTAAATTTGGTCATTCGGTTAGTTTGATAGGCAACCGTGTATTAATAACAGCCATCGGTGATGATTCCAACGGGATAAATACAGGTGCAGCCTATGTATTTGACTTAAATGTTAATAGCTGGGCTCAGACGCAAAAACTCACCGCAACTGACGCCACACAACGAGATCAATTTGGGTTTGCCGCCAGTTTAAGCAATGACAGGGTTGTTATTGGAGCACCTTTTGATGACTCCAATGGAGATAACTCTGGATCAGTTTATGTGTTTGATAAAAATAGTAGTAACTGGAACCAATCTCAAAAATTGCTTGCAGTAGCTGGTAATGGAGGCGATAAAAGGTTTGGGTTTTCTGTGAGTATATCTGGCAACAATGCTTTGATTGGGGCTCCTAATGACGACTCTAATGGCCATGATTTTGGCTCTGCTTATATTTTTAATTATGAAGGGAGCAATTGGATTTTAAGCAAAAAATTAACTGCATCCGATGGTGCTTTGTTAGATAGGTTTGGAAACTCCGTGAGTTTATTTGGTAACCGGGCTTTAATTGGGGCACAGACTGTCGATGACAATGGTACATCCTCTGGGTCGGCTTATATTTTTGACTTTGACGGAAACTCTTGGAATCAATCGCAAAAAATCACAGCTTTAGATGCTGATGATTTTGACTTATTTGGACATTCTGTGAGTTTATCTAGTAATCGAGCATTGATAGGAGCGCGAGATGATGATCAAAATGGATTTTTTTCTGGTTCAGCTTATATTTTTGATTTTGATGGGAGTACTTGGAATCAAACACAAAAAATCACAGCATTCGATGGTGATGAATTTGATGAATTTGGAATTTCTGTGAGTTTACTTGGTAATCGAGCATTGATTGGTGCACGAGATAATAACGGCAACACTTCTGGTTCAGCTTATATCTTTGACTTTGATGGGAACTCGTGGAATCAAACAAAAAAATTTATACCACCAGGTGGTGGTGAACAGGGTGACCAGTTTGGCATTCGCGTTAGTTTATCTGTGAACAGGGCTTTAATTGGGGCAACTGGAGATAATGGAAACTCTGGATCAGCCTATATCTTTGATTTTGATGGGAATATTTGGAATCAAACAGAAAAAATAATAGCTCCTGATGGGAATTTTGGTGATTTTTTTGGTAATTCAGTGAGTTTATCTGGCGACAGAGCGTTGATTGGATCATTTAGAAATGATAGCAATAGCATTGATTCTGGATCAGCCTATATTTTTGATTTTGATGGGAACAGTTGGAATCTAACACAAAATATAATAGCTCCTGATGGGAATTTTGGTGATTTTTTTGGGCAATCAGTAAGCTTATCTGGTAACCGAGTTTTGATTGGGGGAGATGGAACTGACGACCGTGGTAACAACTCTGGCTCCGCCTATATTTTCACCGACAACAATGATTTAATTTTTGAAAATGGTTTTGAAAATTGAATTTAAATCAGAACCAACCATACCAGCCCTTAATTCAAAATGTAATGGCCGTTAATTTCAAAACATAGGAGTCAATCATGAAAAAATACTTATACGTATTCACAATTATTTTAGTCTTTCAAGCCATAGCAAAAGATGGTTTAGAGTTGCAAAGGCCTGACAATATAAATGACAAAAAATGGGCAAGCTTAAAAACAGTGGTTCAAGAAGTCAAATTATTGCCCCCAGCTGGTGGCGGGGTTGATCACAACTTTGGTAACAGTGTATCTGTAGATGGCAATCGCATGATTGTGGGTGCACCAAATTATAGCCTTAATACCATTGCCCATGGTGCGGTGTATGTGT
>JAESTH010000114.1 GCA_016763695.1 Alcanivoracaceae bacterium | reverse complement strand
CTTATACGTCTCATGTTTAATCTCAAAATTAAAAATACAGTTTCTATTATTTTGAATTATTTGTATAGGCTGTACTTTGATTGGCGCTTACCTTTATTTTACATATTATTTTTCTTATAATTTAAAAGAGCCTGCAGTCTAGTATTGTGAAAACATCAATCATTTTTTACATGGGAAATTCAGGGTTGTTTGTGTGTTTATATGGGTGCATTTCTGTCATTTTTATCAAAACAATCCCTGCAATAGATAGCGTGCAAATAAACCATAATTTAGTACCATTCAGGCAGAGACAATATTGACTGGATGCCAGAGCGCCTTTGTGAGAATGACAAGGGACTTTCAGTCAAATTTAACCTATAATAACTTTCTATCCAAGGTCGTTTAGTTTAATAAAATTTCAGGTATGTATTTAGTTTTTTTGTCTCATCAATTCATGATGAACATCAAGTAATTATAACAACTAATATTATATTATTATTACCCAGTACAAATAGACAGATTGATCGCTAATACGTTGTTATATATCAATGGTATACTCGTACTACATTGTGATTTGCTATTGGGCATGGATGGTTTTAGTTAAAAATAGCTTTATAGTATGAATAGCATTATTTTTTCTCACGCTATACTAGTATAAAATACTAGGGCTAATGGATGACAGAGTGACTTTTCTTACAATCAAAAAAAGAGTTTAATGAAATATGAAATTTAAAGACATTAATAAAATAGAAAAAGCCACAAAAAATGGTAGAGATGAATTGTTTAGAGTGGGTATGGCAGTATTATTCATCGTTGGAATTATGATTTTTTTGGAAGCCAACCCTCCTTCTTCTGGGAGTAGTACTTTACTGATAGCAGCAGCAATGATAGGTGGCTACATGGCCTTGAATATTGGTGCTAATGATGTTGCTAATAATGTGGGACCTGCGGTTGGTTCTCAGGCATTAACTTTGGTTGGAGCAATAATAATAGCAGCAATATTTGAATCCGCTGGTGCACTTATTGCAGGAGGTGATGTGGTTAGTACCATTAAAAAAGGAATTATTGATCCTGCCCAAATTGTTGATATTGACACCTTTATCTGGTTGATGATGGCAGCTTTGCTGGCTGGTGCAATCTGGCTTAATGTAGCCACTATAATGGGAGCACCTGTTTCAACCACTCATTCTATAGTTGGAGGAGTATTGGGCGCTGGTATTGCTGCTGGAGGTATGGGAATTGCAAACTGGCCTCAAATGGGTAAAATAGTCGCCAGCTGGATCATTTCACCACTACTGGGGGCTATCATTGCGGCCTTTTTTCTGTACCTGATAAAACGAACAATTACTTATAAAACGAACCCAATAGAATCTGCAAAAAAGATAGTGCCGATATTGTTAATGGTGATGACATGGACTTTTTCCACTTATATCATATTAAAAGGACTTAAGAAATTATGGCCTATGGAATTTTTGCCTGCAGCAGGCATTGGCGCAATTATTTCCATCATTTTATTTTTTATCATTAAACCATTGATTGCAAGTGTGGCGAGAAAATTACCAAACGATAAAAACAGTGTCAACAATCTTTTTACTATCCCTCTAATATTTGCAGCAGCGCTGTTAAGTTTCGCACATGGAGCAAATGATGTCGCAAATGCTGTTGGCCCTCTAGCGGCAATCAATGAGGCTATCTCAGGAGGAGTTATTGCTGCAAAGACTCATATTCCTCTGTGGGTTATGATGGTGGGTGCAATAGGCATATCACTAGGACTGGCACTATATGGGCCAAAGTTGATAAAAACTGTAGGAACAGAAATTACTGAGTTAAATAAAGTTAGGGCATTTAGTATTGCGATGGCTGCATCGATAACTGTTATTATTGCTTCTCAATTAGGTTTACCCGTCAGCTCAACTCATATTGCAGTTGGCGGCATATTTGGTGTTGGATTTCTGCGTGAATATTTGAAAAACAGTTATGGAGAAACACTTGAAGAAATTAAACATCATCACGATAATAATAATCCTGAAGCTGTTGAGAAATTCCTGAATGAATTCAAAAGGGCTACTTTAGAAAGGCAAAATGAACTATTAAAAAAGCTTAAAGAAAAGTCAACCAAAGCTCATTTAACTAAAAAAGAAAGAAGAGCTCTTGGAAAGATATACAGACAAAAATTGGTTAAACGTTCTCATTTATTAAAAATTGCGGCAGCCTGGCTGATAACTGTGCCTGTAAGTGCTTTACTTGCGGCTTTAATTTTCTATATGATCCGTGGCATGATGTTGCCTTAAATAAGCAGAAGATATAAGAATTTACTTAAAAAACTTTTACTGCCAGTCATTCTGCTTTTATTGGGATATGGATTTTGGCAAAACAGTCACTTCAAGCAGATTGCTGCTGGAGTTGCTATTTCCCTTTTTGGAATGCTGGCAATCGAAGATGGTTTTCAACAGTTATCTGGAGGAATGTTAGAGCGATTTTTACGTTCTTCTACTAATCGATTATGGAAATCACTAAACTTTGGTATTATTACCACGACATTAATGCAATCCAGTTCACTGCTTTCTATTTTAACCATTTCTTTTCTTTCTGCTGGGTTGATAGATTTAGCAGGGGGAATAGGTATTATATTTGGTGCCAATATCGGCACGACTACTGGAGCGTGGTTATTGGCTGGCTTTGGCCTCAAGGTAAAATTATCTGCATACTCCATGCCCATGCTGGTATTTGGAATTGTCTTTATTTTTCAAAAGAATAAGTCATTTAAAGCAACAGCTTGGGTTCTTACGGGTATTGGTTTTTTGTTTATGGGAATCCATAATATGAAGGAAGGCTTTGATATTTTACGTGAAACTATAGATCTGTCCTTGTATTCGATGCCTGGATTTAAAGGGCTACTATTATATACATTAATCGGTATTGTGATGACTGTCGTCATGCAATCCAGTCATGCAACTTTGGTATTGATAATTACAGCACTTGCTACATCACAAATAAGTTATGAAAATGCTGGCTATATCAATTGGAGCCAATGTTGGCACAACAATAACGGCTATTATTGGCAGCCTTAGTGCTAATATAGTTGGTAAGAGATTAGCTGGAGCGCATTTGATTTTTAATTTAATAACTGCAATTGTTGCCATTGTCTTCATCCAGCAACTACTGATATCTGTTGACTGGATTGGTGATAAAATTCACCTTACACAAGATAATTACACGCTTAAGTTTGCCATATTTCACACATTATTCAACTTAATTGGAGTTATACTTGTTATTCCATTTGTCAAACCGTTGGTAAAATTTCTGGAATGGGCCTTAACAGAAAAAGAGCCTTTACTTAAACAACCAAAATATTTAAATCAAGCGGTTTTGGAATCAAGGCATGCAACAATTGCCGCAGTTCGTTCAGAGTCAATCAGGTTGTATGACTTATCTTTGAAAGTTATAGCATATGGAATTGGTTTAAATAAAGTTGATTTAATCGAAGCCGTTGATGAGGATAACATATCTTTACATAATAAAGCATTACCAGGTAAAAATATTAACCTGGAGTATGAAGTTCGTATCAAGCAGGTATTTTCCGCCATTATTGAGTTCGTGATCATTACCAGAGACAAATATTCTGACAGTTACGGAAAAGCTCTTCAGATCTATTCAAAAGCGGTAAGAGAATTGGCTTTGTCAATTAAGGGAATCAAGCATTTACAGAAAAACTTATTGGCCAATATAAACTCGGATAATGAGGTGATCAAATTTGATTACAATCAATTACTGTACAGATGGTACTTCATTGATTACGGATACAGAGTATATTCATAGAGTATGTCAAAACTTAATTTTAATGTCAAAAAAGTTATTTATTAAAAAAGTAAAACTTGAATCCGCTGATGACCACCCTAAAACACTGGATGAAACAGAACTGGAAGATGTTTTAAACAATAATGATGGTTAGTAAGTGCTTGACGATGGAGGAAGAATCTGTTGTGAAAAAGTGTGACTTTAGAGCCATACTTTTTTCCTTAAAAAGGATTGTTTTACAAAAGCTATTTAAAAAAAGATGTAGTTAATTGACTTTGATGATACGTGTTCATATTATTCTGAGGCTTCAATTTAATTTTCAGTAGTGGTTTCGAGTAAAATTAAATCACGTTAAACTAACACAATCGATACTACACCTCCCGAATCAATAGCTAAAATATTAGCCTCCTGAATAAATTAAAAAAAATAAAATATCCAGCATTCTCACGTTTTGAGAATGGTTTCCATTAAACTCCCAAACCATAAAGATTGAGATTAACTAAAAATAAAGAAACATGAAATCTCCTACACGCTGTAGGAAATTTCCTACAAACACAGCGTTGATTTCCTATATACAGCCCTATTTCAATAGTCATAATGGCGTAATGAAATAAAAAATAGACAGGGAAACCTTATAAATTTGAATAAAATTAAAGTAAGTGAAAAAATAATTCAATTATTTTCAAATAATTTGACTCATTTTTTGTCCAGATTACGCGTATATAAGTAAGGACAATAAAATTATATCAACAAAAGCATAAAATAAAGGTAAAAATATGAAGAATAAAATAATACTAGCCACAATGTTGTTGGCATCAAATGTAACATTTGCAGGACTCCAGTGGAGTGGAATAGGTGTTGTAACATCAGTAATGTCTCAGGATGGATATACAGTTATAACAACAACTATAAACTCAAATAATTGTGGGTTTCCTGGTAAATTTGCTTGGGAAAGCACGACAATAGGAGATAAGGATTTAATGTCTATTGCGTTAGTGGCGATTAATACAAGTCTTAAGTTTGAAGTTGCAAATCAAAGTGTTTCAACTGATGCACAATGTTACTTAAGCGGTGAACTTATAAAGAAGTCAAGAATATCAAGGTAGTAATAATCTAAATAAATTAAAGAATAGTTATAAAACCAATAAAAAAACTTACAATTCTAATACTCATGATAATAAGTGTGTCTAACAGAGCTTTAGCAGCAAATTCCTGTGACGCTACAATTGATACATGAAAATGCAGATATATATATTAGACCCAATGCAGATATGAGTACCTTAAATTGTAATTTATCACAAGATGTAATTGCACTTAAAAAAAGTCAGGCAATGCAATCAAAAACCTATTCTCAATCATTCTCTGCAATATTAACAGAGAAAGAAATAAAACTTAGAATACAGGAAGGTTCAAATAACTGTAGATTAATGTATGTTCAATTAAGACCTTAATACAACAAAACAAATAAGCTCATCAATAACCATATCTGAATTACGCTTGTATATAAATCAGATGTGGTATTAAAAAATCCTAATTAAAGGAACCATAAATCATGCGTAAAATAACCTATTTAAGTATTATATTACTCTTTGTTTTTTCCAACCAGGTTTTGGCTATAGTAGCAGACTGTGTTTCAGGAAAACGAAGTGAATCAGTCAATCTAATAATGACGGAGCACACAGTGCTTTATACATTAGCTGAATTGTGTAAACCACAATTGGTGGCTGATTTTAGTGCCGTAAAACAAAATGGCACCTCAATATACAACTTAAACTGGTCAAAACAGGATCATGACTTATGGCATGTGGCAACTTATGATGTCAGGGTCAATGGGGTTGATGTGAGTAGTTTTGCAAACACAGTAACCCTACCTTTAAGCATAGATCTGGCATTATCAGAAGTGCCAACAGAGGTTTCAGATTTTGAAGTTCGAGCTTGTTCCTCTTTACCTTCGGATGATCCTCTCAATCCATTGGTTTCCTGTGGAGACTGGCAATCAACAGTTACTCAATGTGATACAGAGTGTACAAATGCATCTTTATCACCTCCAGCTTTAAATGTGCCAGTTGACACCAATACCACCGGTGCTTATACCATTAGCTGGAGTGGCGCCTATACCAGATTTGAGTTACAGGAATCTACAACAAGCAGCTGGGTGAGTGTTTATGATGGAGCAAACCTTAGCTTTGATTTTATTAACCAAAGTAATGGCAACAGCTATTCATATAAGGTAAGAGGGTGTAACGATAACGTCTGTAGTGATTATAGTACAGTTCAAACAATATCAGTGCTATATCCGCCTACAGCAATCCCAACCATCACTGTTCCAGGGCCTGTCAATACCACAGGAAACTATACAGTAAGCTGGACTTCATCCACCTATGCAACAAGATACGAGTTACATGAAAAGATAAACAACGGCAGCTGGTCTATTATCCAGGATAATGAAACATTCAGTAGAGTCTTTACTAACATCAATAATACCTACACCTATAAAGTCAGGGCTTGTAATCAAAATATTTGTGGCAACTACAGTTTAGAAGGGATAATCACAGTAGATATACCCACAATTATTGCTGTACCAACGGCTTTTGATGTTTATGAGGATATAAATACAAACCGTAGGTTTCTCACTTGGCAAGGCAATATAAGTAATGATGGTTTAGGTACCATAAGCTATATAATTAAAGCCTATGATCAGGGCAACAATATTGTTTTCCAAAGACAAATAGCCAAAGACTCCCTACAGCCCTATGTATTAAATGACCTCACACCAGTTAAATACACTATTAGTGAGTGTACAAGTAGCCAATGCAGTAATGAAATGGAAGATTTCAGTTTTGAGCAAGGATTGTCAAGAGTAATAGATCTGTCAATAGACTGGGTAAATATTGCAACAAATAACAATAGATTCAAATTTGAATTTAACTATCCCAATGAGCTCTTATCAAAAACAGGGCCAGCACCTAGCAATCCAACAGAGTTTAAAATTTATTCCGACATAGGATCAACAGCTGGTGCAAATTTAATTTTAACAGTCCCTTTTACAGCAGGAAATACCAGTACTGGCTGGCAGTCAGGTGAGGTTATTTTTGCAGCATCTACAGGCAACAGTTTTAAAGTCTATGCCTGCAACCAGACACTGGGATGTGGTGTTGCATCAGAGGTTTCAGTAGGTGCGCCAATAACAAGTGCTAACTTGATGAAGCCAACAGGAGTGTCGGCTTCATCAGGTGGTTCCCAAGTGCAACTTCGTTGGGATGTTACTAATACCAGCGACATTGATTATTTTGAAATAACTGAAAAACACCCTCTCACACGCGCAGATGGGGTATATTCAAACAGTCTAAATAGTGCTATAAGTGAAAAGATGTTTTATCTTGATATCGATGATGTTCGTGAAAGTGCTCCTAATCATGGTTATAAAATAAGCATGAAAAGGCAAACTAGAGGGAATTACCGCTATAAGTTAAGATCATGTAAACGAGATAGAGAGTTTGGAGATGTGTGTTCTGCACAAACATCTTGGGCAGATATATCAATATCCAGAGTTAACAGTAATGATATAGGTTTAGTAGGCGGTATTGTTGAACTGCCTACATCATTGGGCTGGTATGAATTTATTAAAAATTCTACTACAAAATACGCACTAAGTTGGGAATTTGACCATCCAACACTCAATTATAAACCTGACTATTTTTATATTACAAATGCGGATGAGACAGGAGTTAACTCCTGTGGTATTAAGCAGTTTACCGTAGGATATGCAGATAAAGTCATAGAGAGTGGTAAAATAAAATGGACAACAGAAGTGGATTGTCAAGACTTGGGAATGACATCACAATGGCAAGTTCAGTCCTGTATAAATGGAGTAGGCTGTTCACCCTATAGTTCAACTATCGTGGTTGGAGATACTGCACAACAGAACAATACAAGCACAAATAGTTTAATTCTAGGTTCCCAAACTGTGATAGGTGGTCCAGGAGACTTTAACCCTGGATTATGGTGGCATCCAGAACTTTCTGGAACGGGCTGGCATTTTTACTGGGCCAGTGAATTAAGATATGACTCTACAGATGAAGATAAATACAAAGCCACCTATGACTTAATAGGCTACTGGTTTGCCTACAGAGAAATAAATGGTGTTTGGACTCCAACCTGGTTTGAGGCACGAATGAAACAGGTGCTTGATAATGATGGAGGTGGATATTTTGAAGGAGATATTTTTTATCATCACAAATCTGATACTACTAACTTTTTTGAAAAACTTGATGCTGGACACATACAGCTCAACTTTGGAGGCAACAACCAACATGCTCAATTAGTCATAACGCCTAATTATACAGGGGGATTATTTTCTGCCATCTCCAGTGCAGAAGACTTGGCACCTTATGTATCAAGCCTTGGTAAGCTTTATTTAGACATTGAGGACTTTGCAGTCAGTAATGTAGGTTCAAATTTTGGCCCTGAAAATGATGCAGATCATTATACGGGTCTGTGGCAACATTATGATGTCAATGATAATCCGGATGTATCATTATTGACATGGATAGAGCATGGTTTTGAGTTTACATCCATTGCTACCTTTGATAGTGCTGGGGTGCCAATATGGCTACAAGCCACGGCATCCTGTGATGGGACTACCTGCTATCCAACAGGTGACTACTTTGATGACTATGACAGCGGTACAAATGTTTCAGGAACGGTATTTGATTCAACAGTGGGAATAGTGCATCATGGATTTAACCCTCTTTCTGCAAAACCCTTGGATCATGACTTTGGTGGAAGCAATGGTGATTTTACCAATTACCATGGAAAATTTGGTCGGTGCTTTTCATCAACTACAGATAATATGCGCTTTAGAGCGGGTCGGTTCTGGATGAATATTACTGATGATCTTGTGTATACAGATGTCGATGGCAATACTTATACAAGAACTATCTCCAATTATGGATTAAGCAGCAATAGTTGTAATACCAGTTCAACCCAAGCTCTGATTAAAAGTGCATCATTACATGATATTCGTTTCTTTATTAATGGTAATGATGAGACCATAACCAGCTGTGATCCCAATATAGAAACCGAATGTGTGCTCAATTTCACCTGGTATACCGATGATGATTTCTCATCTATAGAACCCTATTACTCAACAGATAATGGTTTAACTTATGACAAATTAAATGATATCTGCCCAGGTGTACCACAGGATAAATATGTCACTACAAAATTTGAATGCACTATCCCTGATGCTGGAGAGTATATATTTCAGCTGCACAAGGATAAATATGGAACAACCACAGGTGAAACCATCGCCATTGCAGAATCACAAAAATTAACAATACTAGCCTGTCAGAGTGCGCTATGTGAGGGTTCTGTGGGTGCTCCAGAGTCAGCCCCAGAACCAGAATTATACCTGACCAATATTGCCCCAATTCCGGCAAATGATCTGGTTGGTGTAACCAGTGGTGCCTTTGATATTGATGAATCAGGCTCGGCCAACTACAGCATACCCATATTTGCACCGGCAGCTCGCGGAGGACTAACTCCACAAATGGCCTTAAGTTATAACTCCAATGCAGGCAATGGTATAGCTGGAGTGGGCTGGAATATCTCCGGCACATCATCGATCACCCGCTGTTTAAAATCACCAGAGCATGACCCTGATCTGAATTTTTATCCGCCAATACAAATGGATGAAACTGATGCACTGTGTCTGGATGGTCAGAGGCTGTTTAAATTGGCCGATGGCAGCTACCGTACTGAGATGGATAGTTTTAGTCGAATTACAACCATAGGTACAGCAGGTAATGGCCCAAATAAATTTAAAATAGAAACTAAAAGTGGAGAAATAAGGGTTTATGGTTCTCCAGGGTCATCATTTATAGCCAATAAAGTTTTTCTAACAGGAGGAACAGGAGCACAAATCATATCCGATGCCGATATAGATAATGATGGATTTGTAGATGGAACTGTTCATACTTGGTTATTGAATAAGATAGAAGACAGAAATGGTAATAATATTTATTTTGTTTGGGATACAAAGGCTGGAGAAAACTTTCTTTCTCATGTTAAGTGGACAAATCCAGCTACTGGAGATCACCATTATCAAATTGATTTTGAATATACAGATTCAAGAACAGATGCCATGCACCATTATGGTATAGGTACAGAATATAAAGCCTACAGAAATCTGAAACATATATCAACCTTTATTAGACCACAAAACCTGACCTCCTCAACCATGCAGGAAGTACGCAGATTAAAACTTAACTACGAAACGGCAACCAATCCAACGGGTATGTTACGCCTGGCTTCAATTGAACAATGTTTAAATGCTGGTAGCTGTTTACAGCCTGTACAGTTTGACTGGGATAATAACAACACACAATTAGGCTTTGAAGGTGGGCAATACAGCAGTGCTAACATCGGTAAATTCAAAGAAATGGGTTTTGGTTCATTTAAACCCATAGACATTAATGGTGATGGACAAATGGAATTGATGTTTGTCCGTGGTTATGATGATGGTAACTTCCTATTTGAAGACCTGAAAGCTCGCTATTGGGTGGCCTATCATGTAGAAGGAAATGAGCCGCCTATTCCTGACCTTGAACCAAGCCCAGAAAACCCTTATGGTGTTCAGATTTGTGAACCAGTTGATGGCGGATACTATAACTATATTTGTGATACAGGGCTTGATCCCTTTGATGCGGGAGGCAGTTATGCAGACAGATTCAATGGTGAAAAATGGTTTATATTAGATTATAACAGTGACGGTTATCAAGATATTTTAACTCCACATGATGCTTTTCCTGGTGATAATAATAATGATAACTGGTTTGTATATTTATCCAATGGTACAAAAATCTGCAATCTAGATTGTGCTGCTTATCAACCTATAGATACAGGTATAATATACTATAGCAGGCAGGCAGGTTCATCGCTATTGGATTATACGGCTGATGGCTTGCCAGATTTGATGACCTTTGACCTTGACTCATCATCAGGCACTGATTTATACAAATATAAACTGTTCCCAATGATAAAAGGGGTTAGTGGTTATCGTTTTGCTAACAACAGTGATAGTGAAGTCACTGGTTTTGTTGAAATTGATAATGATAAACTGATTCCTGGAGACATGATCTGTCAATATAGTGACGAGCCAGAAGACATACCCTGTGTATCACGCGCAACACAGGGTGATATACCTCCCTTAATACTGGCAGGCAAGTTAGAAATAACAGCATCGGATTTTAATGGCGATGGTTATAATGATGCGATTTACCAATACAGATACAGGTACGTTAATGAAGCCTGTGGTTTGACCTCATCAGGATCTGGTATTAGCGGTTATTCAAATCTGGCTTTTATGCCAGCAGGTGAATATACCTCAGAGGCATTAAATCTAGAGACTAATACATCAAATGCACAAACTCCTACACAACATTGTGAGCAAAGATTCAGGGTGGCTATGCTGTTTGAAAAAGACAATAACACAGGTGCTATTAAATTCACCTATGCGGGTCGTTTGGGAATAATGGATAATTATTCTGACAATAATGACACCAATGATAATGATTTACCACTTGTGAGCTGTGAGGCATCAACACTAGATGGGTGTATCGGTGATATCAACAGAGGAATTGGCGCCAGCAAAATAGTCGATGTAAATGGCGATGGTTTAGCTGATCATGCTTATTTAACTGGGGACAATCAATACAAGTATCAACTTAATACTGGTATCATAAAACCTCAGGCAGTTGCTGCATTTTCAGAAGGAGATAACAGCATCTTAGCTTATACTTATGATAAGTTGATTTTTTCAACAGTGAAATCTGCTGGGTTACCTGCGGTAACAACTGATGGTTTTTGTGATACTAAAGACTTGAGTGTCGATGATCATGATCAGGATGCTTGTGGCAGGCGCTTTTTAACCCAGTTTATTGACTATGATTTAGATGGGGACACCGATATTCTATACCCCGCATTAGCCAGTGAGTCTGGATCGTTAGTCAGATATAAGCTGAAAAAATACCAACAACTCGCTAATGGTGAATTTGGCTATCAAGAGTATGGGATTGCCAACAGTGAACAAGTAACCAGCTACTCAAAGGCACAGGAGCCTCAGGCATATATCAATACCATGTTTGATCTTAACGGCGATGGCCATGCTGACTTTTTTAGCCTGTTGCGAGATATAGACCCAACCGATAGTAACAATACTAAAAGTCAAACCATTAATATGGGTAGTAATCTTGGGCAGGCGCGAAATAAGATAACAACCATTACCAATGTGCTGGATAACCAGCAAACACACATCAATATTGCTTATAAAGTAGCAACAGATCCTGAGGTTTATACCAAAAGTACAGGCAGTTTCCAACTTCCTGCTACCGGCAATGGCTCACCTATCTTTGATATATTTTCACCTAGTTATCTGGTTCGTTCAGTAGCAAAAACCTCACCAGGCTTTGCTCCTACAGTGATGGAATATGAATATGCAGGGCTAAAAGTTCAGGGTGGCGGTCGAGGTTCACTGGGATATGAATCAGTTACCAGTACAGACACACTGCATCATGTGACGACAACTACATTCTATAATCAGGTATTTCCCTATATTGGCATACCTGAAACCACAATTACTTTTTATGATGATGGTACAACCTCTGGGAGTATTTCGGACAGCATAAGCACCTACTTAAAACATGAAACAGTACTTGCCAGTGGCAAAAAGACCTATTTCCCTTACCTGTCAAATAGTGTTGAAAAAGAATATGCATTTAATGCATCCATAAACGGTGCAGGTGTACATGATTACAGCATAACAACAACAGCTCAAAAAACCATCATCAGTGACTTTACCTATGATAATGATGATGTATTACATGGTAATTTAACTACAAGTGAGATTAGAACCTGTCAAGGTTCAGCAAGCAATAGCTCCTGTACTTTAGTAGAGTCAAAAGCCACTTCAAACAGCTATGAAGATAGTGAAACAAACTGGTTACTAGGACGCTTATCAGCTACGACTGTGACAACGACCAGAAAGGTTGGTAACATAAATGTTTCAAAAGTTAGATCATCAAGTTTCAGCTATGATCAAACTACAGGCCAGCTCACCGAAGAAACCATCAATGGTAATACCAGTGAATTTTTAAGAACAGTGCATCAATACGACAGTTATGGACAAGAAAGAGCCACTTACCAATGTTCAAACCATTTAACAACAACGGCACAATGTGCAACACCACCAGCTACAGCAAGAAACCTAGAGGGCACCTATATTCATCGTTATAAAAAAGCTGTATACGACAGCGAATGGGATGAATACATAGAGGAAAATAGAGAACCATTCGCCTCATATACTGGCTTTTTACTCTGGGATTCGACAGCACTGCCTTCTTCACTTGATTTGGGAAGTATAGTGGAAAAATCTACAGGTACAATTGCTAATGATCCTGTTTACAATAAAAAACGGGACATCTACGGAAACCCCTATTATGTTAGTGATATATTTGGCACCTTTAGCCGCACGATCTATGGCATCTTTGGAGAACCACATGCAAGTGCCTCAGAAATAGGTGGCAAGACCACTACCATTAAAAACTGGTGCTCTCAAGTCACACATTGCCCGGCAACGGCCAATACAGTGGTGATGACCTCAACACTGGGATCGGCATCAAGTCGAGCTTATGCAGATGTATTGGGTCGAGAAGTCAGAAGACAAAACCAAATGTTCGATGGCTCCTGGAGTACGGTTGATACCTACTATGATCAACTAGGCAGAACCATACGACAGTCAGATCCTTATTCAGGTACCGCCCCAGTTTTCACCAAGACCACATATGATTCACTTGATCGGGTGCTGGAAATTGAATCTCCAGATCATTGCCTGGAGGATAACACAAATAATTCTCCAGATGAAAACTGTACACTTGTAGATGTAATAACCACAACCAGTTATTCGGGTCTTAGTGTTGCAACCACCAATCCAAATGGCCAAGTTAAGACGCAGGCTTTTGATG
>JAESTH010000113.1 GCA_016763695.1 Alcanivoracaceae bacterium | reverse complement strand
TCTAAATCCGACTCTAGATAACGTTTTACTGTATGCCTTGATATACCTAATTCTCTGGATATAGCTCTTTGAGAGTAACCTTGTTTATATAATATTTTTATTTTCATGAGTTCTTCAGTTGTAATCATAGGCACTTTAATTAAAAAGTACCATTGTTATATAACTGGCTCACTTTTCAACTGGTGAAGTGGCTCATTTTTGCATTGTTGGTAACACATGCGAGGGCTTGTAGCATTGCGTATGAAATTCTTTGGCTATTAAAGGGAGGCTTCGCAGATGGTGCTCAAGCTAGGTGGAGAGCTTTACATGAGGTTTCAATAATAACGCAATTTATTTGTGAACATGATAGCGGGTTAGCTATTAGATATTTAGATCATGAAGCTATTAAAAATTATAAAGCAATGAATCAATACAACGAGTATGTTTCAAGGTTAAATGTTTCCCCAATAGAGGAAAGTGAATGTGAAATGATTAGAAATGATATGCAAATGGCCATAGAAAAATATGGGAAAGAATTTAAAGGTGCATATGGTTGGGCATCAGAGGCTCTAAACAAAAGCAATCCTAATTTCTTTGATATTGAGAAGGCAACAAACCTTGATCACATGAGACCATATTATAAATGGGCAAGTCATAATGTTCATGCAAACTCTAAAGGGCTATTCAATAAATTGGGAATGGTTGAAGCAAAAGAGGATGGAATGTTAGCAGGAGCTAGTAATTCTGGATTATCAGATCCAGCAGATCAAACGGCATTAACAATGTCTCAAATAACCACAAAACTATTGCTTCATGATCCAAATGTAGATGAGGTAATAATGATAAAAATCATTGAAAAACTATGTAGCGAAGTAGGCCCTACTTTTCTTGATGTAGAAAATTCCTCAAGTAATTCAAAAAAATAATATCCTAAAAATAAAATTAGCAAAACTGATTCCAGTTATAATGTCCCCGCTAGTTCTATATGGTTTATATCATATATACTCATAGTTAATCGTGATTTTGTTGATTTTTAAATCAAATCTTGTTTGTAAATAGACACAATATAAGTAAGTAACATAGGGTAATTTTGAGGTCTTAATTGTTACTTACTTTACTTCGATGATAACTCACGTTATATCTACGCTTCATCAAAGTAAGTAACTTTAATTTTGCATCTTTATTAATGGATTGTTTCTATGCTGCTGTAGAAACACGAGAAAACCCTGCACTTAGATCTCATGCAGTGGCCGTAGGCGGCAAACCAGAAACTCGCGGCGTTGTGGCGGCTTGTAATTATGAAGCCCGGGCGTTTGGGGTACACTCGGCCATGCCCATGTCACAAGCAATAAAAAAGTGCCCACAATTAATTATGTTGCCTGTCAATATGAAACTGTATCGCGCGGTGTCAGTCAAAATCCAGGCTATTTTTAAGGAATACACTCACTTGGTGCAACCGCTATCACTTGATGAAGCTTTTTTGGATGTCAGCGACTGCCAGCATAATCATGGTAGCGCCACATTGATAGCCCAGGCTATTAGACAAAGAATTTTTAATGAACACAATTTAACGGCATCAGCAGGCATAGCCCCTAACAAATTTTTAGCTAAAATTGCCAGCGACTGGAATAAACCGAACGGGCAGTTTGTGATTACCCCACATGAGGTGGCTGGTTTTGTATTGGATTTACCCGTTAAAAAGATTTTTGGCGTGGGCAAAGTTACCAATACAAAAATGCAAAAATTGGGGATCAATACCTGTAAGGATTTACAACAATTATCAAAAAACCAATTACATCATCACTTTGGCAAGTTTGGAGATCAACTTTATGGTTTATCCAGAGGAATAGATAATCGCCCTGTTTCCATAAACAGTATTCGCAAATCAATCAGTGTAGAAGATACCTTTGTGCATGATAGAGTCAATCTATCTGCCTGTTTAGCTGAAGTAGAAAGACTCTATGACTGTTTATTACCAAGGTTGGAGGCAAGTCAAAAAAAACAGGCCTTACCCATAAAAGCCCTGTATATTAAATTACGTTTTAATAACTTTAAAACCACCACCGCACAAACCATAGCATCAGAACCTGATTTGTTTTCTTACCGACAACTCATCACCATTGCCTGGAATCGCGGCAAGAGGCCGGTACGGTTAATCGGGCTTGGCATACAATTTAATCACAAAAATGCTGTCCAGCAATTAGATTTACCCTTATAAATTGCTAACTAGTGCTTGACCGAGAAAGGATTAGTTGCGAGGAAAAGACTGTTTGAGACAGAATTTTTCATTATTTGAGGAGTATAGTGTGCTATTTGACGAAAATAATGGAGTATTCTGTCCGAATCCAGCTTTTACACAGTAGAATACTTCTTTCTCGGTCAAGCACTAATTATTCTGTTAAAATCAACAACCTTTCATTGTTTGGTTACTTGTGCGTTTATTATTGTTTATTTTCTTCTGTTCTTTATCAGCCTGTCAGTTGTTGCCAACAAGGCAAGAGCAGCCCGCCGATATTAAAGATGCAAGTATTGATGCCCAGATTAATCCTCCAGATCAAGACATCTCTGTGATTGAAACCGTGCCCTTGATGAATAATGCAGTTATAAGTTTATTTAAACAGGCGCAAAGTGACTACCAGAACAATTCATTTGAACAAGCTATTGGTATTTTGGAACGGGCTTATGAAATCCAGCCGAATTCTTCTCCTGTCACGCAATTATTGGCTGAAATTTATTTGCATAAAGGCGACTTTAAACAGGCGCATTATTGGGCTAGCATTGCCACCAAAAGCGGGCCATCCAAAGGCAAGTCATGTGAAAAATCTTGGCGAATACTGGCCTTATCGGCTCAGCAATTGGGTTATTATGCACATCAAGAAAAAGCCCTCAATCAAAAACAAAATTGCTTGGTAAAGGCCGCGCAAAGGTATTGATGTGTCAGTTGTTGATATCCTTGGTGAAGGGGGTGTATTTGCCGAAAAACTAGATGGCTTTACAGTTCGAGATGTACAATTACTGTTAGCCGATAAGATCCTTGAGACCATTGAATCTAATGGTACTTTGATTGCCGAAGCTGGCACTGGCACTGGCAAAACATTTGCCTATCTGGTACCCGCCATTGTTAAAGGTAAAAAGACCATTGTATCAACGGGTACTAAAAACCTACAGGAACAATTGTTTTATCGCGATTTACCCAAGGTTTTGAAAATAATGGGCTTAAAACCCAAAATTCGCTTACTCAAAGGCCGCTCTAATTATCTCTGTCATCACCGCCTATACAATGCCTTGCATTCACGAATGGCTCACAACCCTGATTTAGCAATACCACTACAGCTTATTGAAAAATGGTCACATAAAACCAACGTAGGTGACAAGGCCGAATTGGAAGATGTTGCAGAAAATGATTTAATATGGCGTCACGTCACCTCTACAGCCGAAAACTGTTTAGGTTCTGAGTGTCCAAGTTATACCGATTGTCTGGTAATGAAAGCCCGTAGAAAGGCCATGGATGCCGATATACTGGTGGTTAATCACCATTTGTTATTTGCTGATATGTCTTTGAAACAGGATGGTTTTGGTGAGTTATTACCTGAGGCTGAGGTGATTATTTTGGATGAGGCACATCAGGTACCCGAAATTGCTTCAAAGTTTTTCAGCCAGAGCCTGTCCTCTTATCAGTGCCAGGATTTGCTGAATGATGCTGCCAAGGAGGCTGGTGAAGTAACAGGTGCTTATGCAGCCATTTCAAAACAGCATCAATGGGTAGAACAGGCACTGCGAGATATATATTTACAATTTTCCAGTATTGCGGACTCTGATACTTTGCAAAAATTATTAGAGAAAGAATCAAACACCGAGCATTTAGAGCTACTTAAACAGGCATTTGCTGATCTGTCCGAAGCCCTAAAACCTATTGCTACCCAATCCAAGGGGCTAGAATCCTGCTTTATCCGCACAGAAGGGCTGCTTGTTTTTATTGAGGAATTATTGAGTAAAACAAAGCCTGATTTTATTTACTGGTATGAAAATCGTAACAAGTTTTTTATTTTCCACAAAACGCCTATTGATATTTCTGATCCTTTAACTAAATTTAGACAGGCAAACAAAGCTGCCTGGATTTTAACTTCTGCGACCTTAGCCGTTAATAAATCTTTCGTTCACTATCAAAATGAAACTGGCTTTATTGACAGTGAGACACTATTGCTTGATAGTCCTTTTGATTATGAAAATAACGCCCTGATTTATGTGCCAGGGGATGTGCCTGATGCTAATGATTATGAGTTTAATCAGGCTATTTGTGAACATGTTTTGCCGCTTATCGAACAAACCAAAGGTGGTGTTTTCTTTTTATTTACCAGCCATAAAGCCTTAAACAATGCCGCAATATTTTTTCATGATAAGTTAAAAAAGCCTCTGTTTGTTCAGGGTCAGGGCAGTCGTCACCAAATTTTGGCTGACTTTAGAGACTCAGGTAATGGCGTGCTACTTGGTGCCGCCAGCTTCTGGGAAGGGGTTGATGTAGCTGGTGATAATTTATCATGTGTCATCATTGACAAACTACCTTTTGCTCATCCAGATGACCCGGTGTTACAGGCAAGAATAAATAAAATCGTTGAGAATGGTGGCAATTCTTTTTTTGACTACCAGTTGCCCAAGGCAATAATTGCCCTAAAGCAGGGTGCTGGACGTCTCATTCGATCAGAGTCAGATAGAGGTATTCTGGTCATTTGTGATAAGCGTATCATGACCAAAGCTTATGGCAGACAATTTATTAACAGCTTACCCAAAATGCGAAAAACCAACCGTAAAGATAAAGTTTTTGATTCTTTTGCAAAAATATGATTTTAAAGTACCGGTTGGTACAAATTGTTCTGTAATTTTATTAAATGGTAATTTATTTTATTTTTTTCTAATTTGTTAGTACATTCTGATTTATAATTATGTAATCACAATCTTTGGAGCTGGTATGGATATTGCAAACTACATTTTTATCATAGCTGCCGCTTTTATGGCATATTGCCTGTTTTTAGTCATCAAATTGAGAAATCAGTTTTCTGGTGGTTTGGTAGGTAAATATTGGAGATCCTTATCTCTACTAGTCATTATTTTTACTTTGGGTTATGCTGCTTTACCTTTTTTCAATCATGTGCCAGAAGATATATTACGATTAACTGTTTCGGGGGTATTCTTATTTGGTGCATTATATGTTCTTATTACCATAAGATTAATAAAAAGCATTATTGAAGCTTTTTCCGAATAATGATAAACAGACCTTGAACTGAATCCATTAAAAATGAATACCATCTATAAAAGAACTGCCAAAGGCGAAGACGAAATAAAGAAAAGAACATTTAAACTTGATCATGCACTTCGTTTTGTTTTGATTATGGTTGATGGCAAAACTTGTGCTGATGATATTATTTCTCAATCATCTGAACAGTGGAAACCAGTTCAGTGCCTTTTTGAGCTTGAGAATCAGGGCTTTATTGAGAATATTGACTCCAATGCCCCCCCTTCTGCCAACATCGGCCAGCTCAAACAGAACCTCATCTCTGTCATTCAACAATACTTGCCAAAAAATAATACCGAGCTAGTCAATAAAATCCTCAATGCTGAATTGAAAAAAAAATCAATGGCTGACGCCATTGACAGTAATTGTATTTTTATCAAATTAACCATCTCAGAAGAAATATCTAATCAGTTAAAAATTAAGTTACATAACATATTGAATAACTCTTCTGAAATATAAGCTTGATGCATTGCTTCTAATGCTCGAATTATAACCATGTTGCTACTTTTCTCTGGTTATGCTCATACTTAATTGCTGCATGTAATGAGAATTATTTGCATTAATTAAGCGCATGATGTTATATTAGTTAATGTTAATTTAGCATTTCCTAAACAACAGTGCTTAAATTTGATAACATTTGAGGTATGAATATACCTCATTTAAGGGGAATAATAATATAAAAGAGGTAAACTTATGAACAGTTCATGGGGCTGGCTGAAAAGCGGCATAATATTGGGAGCAGCTTTTTTATTGGCAGTTGCATTAGTAAAACCGATTGGAGTTTCTACGCAGTATGTCATCGCTGACTGCTTTATTTTTTGCAAAATAAATCCTAAATTGGCTCAAGAAAATATTGATACCGATGGCAACAAAACCTATTCAAGCTCAAATGCGTATTTAAATAAAAATAATGGCAAGTATGTCAAAAGCACATTAAATATTGCTAATTATGGTTTTATTTTTGTTTTGGCCATGTTTGCTGGTGGTTTTTTAGCTTCCAAACTTGGCGGCCCAAAGGTCGAAAAAGAAGAAACATGGATACCACATGTCTGGCGAGAAAATCTTGGCTCATCCTGGCTAAAGAGAATGATCGGTGCTTTTGCATCTGGATTTTTCATCCTCTTTGGAGCACGATTAGCTGGGGGCTGTACATCTGGTCACATGATGAGTGGCATGATGCAAACCTCTTTAAGCGGCTATTTATTTGCAGCAGGCGTTTTTGCAGTTGCAGTACCTGTTGCAATTATCGTATTTAAGAAATAAAGGAGATAATCATGAAAGAAATTTTATTCGCAATATTAATTGGTGGTTCATTCGGTTTTGTCCTTCATAAAGTGGGTGCTACCAATCCAAATAAAATAGTTGGCTTTTTGAGATTAACTGACTTGCATCTGGCAAAGGTCATTCTGTTTGCTATTGGTTTTTCTAGCTTGTTATTATTTATTCTTATGGCTGTTGGGCTGATTCCCGCAGCTCATATCAGTGTTAAATCATCATATATTGGTGTTATTATCGGTGGTGCTATATTTGGTATTGGTTTTGGACTGGGTGGTTACTGTCCTGGCACAACTCTGGCTGCACTGGGTTCTGGTCGTAAGGATTCTATATTTATGATTCTTGGTGGTCTGGTTGGTGCATGGGTATTTGTATTGGTCTATGGCTGGCTAACAACAAGCATGCCGTGGTTATATGACAAAATTGCAGGTGGAAAAGTATCACTGGCACAAACTGCTAACGAGAATTTCCCGGCATTAATTGATGGTATTTCTGGTGTCTTGGTCGCAGCTGTTGTGGCTATTTTATTTATGGGCGGTGCGGCATTGCTTCCCAGTAAGTTACGCGGCTAATAGGAGTATCTATTATTTAGCTCGATCATGTTTTATTGACCGGGCTAAAAATGTGAACACTATGCATCAATATCAGGGATGAGCATGCTTTCAACTCGGCTGATGCTGTCTTTTAGCCTAAGCTTACGTTTTTTTAAACGCTGTATTTTAAGTTGATCGGGGTGGTTGGAATCGATCATTTCATGGATAATTTCATCAAGGTCTCGGTGTTCGCTTCTCAGCTCTAATAATTGTAATTCTAGACTCTTTATATCAAACTCTTTCACTCTTTTGTTTACTTCCGACCCATGAAACATACAATATAACACTTTTATGATATTTCACAAGCAGGATATTAACCAGTGGATAAAAAGCTGTTAAAAATTCAAAACAAACTTAAGCACCTAACTGGTAAAGCCATTGCCGATTTCAATATGATTGAAGCTGGCGATAAGGTCATGGTGTGTTTATCTGGCGGCAAGGATTCGTATACACTTTTGGATATATTGCTGCTATTACAAAAAAAAGCGCCTATTTCATTTGAAATCATTGCTGAAAATCTTGATCAAAAACAGCCAGGATTTCCTGAATATATTTTGCCCGAATACTTGCAGGATCGGGGTATTGAATATCATATTATTGAACAGGATACCTACAGTATAGTTAAGGATATTATCCCCGAAGGTAAAACCACCTGCGGACTGTGTTCACGTTTACGCCGCGGGATTTTATATTCCTTCGCTCAACAACACAATGTCACAAAAATTGCTCTGGGTCGCCACCGTGATGATCGAGTTGAGACTTTATTTTTAAACATGTTTTTTGGCAGCAAACTCAAGTCCATGCCACCTAAATTGTTTTCTGATGATGGTAAACACACAGTCATTCGCCCTTTATCCTATTGTGCAGAAGTTGATATTGCAAAGTATGCTGAATTAGTTAATTACCCAATTATTCCCTGTAACCTTTGTGGCTCACAGGACAATATGCAGCGTCAGGCAATAAAAATGATGCTTGGTGACTGGGAGCGAATTAACCCTGGGCGAATTGAGAATATTGCCCGTTCTATGAGTAATGTCGTGCCATCGCATTTGGCGGATTCTGAGATTTTTGATTTTAGTGGATAGATGTCTCTATATTTTCAGTAGCTCATCACCTATCACCTGACAATCAGGCTTGCCCTCGTATAATATAAAACCAGCTATTTTTAAGTCCTAATTATAGTTTTTTTGCAGAAATGGTTTTTTTACTATACTGCATCAAAAGTAAATACAGCAAAGTTTCTCAATTGTTGTAGGATAGTTAGCCAAGGAGTGCATGCCCTTTTTATTTTTCCATTCTCGTCTAGGCAATAGATGCAAAGGTGCATATACAACGCCTGACCTGTAAGTTGTAAACAACTGGAGATATTTTCCCTGTATGCAAGTAGCACTCTTTTTGCCAAGCAAGTCAATATGGATATTTCTCTATCAAAAGCAGACTATCAACAACTTCGAGATAACCCAATAAAATATTTTGAGTGCCTGGACTATGAGTTAAGCTCAATTCAGGAAAAACAAATTGAAGAGTTGTTTGCAAAGGGCTACCTGTTAAAGGTTATGAGTTTTACTTTAGAATATTCAAAATATTAGGACTTTAATGAAGGGCTGGCTTTAAAAGACTTTCATCAGGCTATTAAAACTTTTATTAAGGAAAATCAATCTGCTGATTAAGTATTTATGTTACAGCGATCGAGAAGGTAATATTAAGCTCATGTAGTGGTAGCTCACGTGGCTACAAGGAGATGTTGAAAATGGGTAAGATGAGCCGTGCCCATCATCATTATATTGTTTGTATTCAATGATGGGCATGGCCCATCTTACGGGTTCAATTGCAGTATGTAGAGCTTGTAACCGAACATACTAATCTAGAGGCGTGTTCAGCTTGAGTTGATTTAAGACTTTGTTGTGGATGTCTTTGCAGTACTACTGCCTGAATCTGCTAAATTCTTTTTCTTGCCTTTTTTAAAATCAGTCTCATACCAGCCTGTGCCTTTTAGGCGAAACCCAGCGGCTGAGATTTGTTTTTTGAGTGTGTTTTCACTGCATTTTGGGCATTGTGTCAGAGGGTCGTCACTCATTTTTTGTAGCTTTTCCAGTGTTTCACCACAGGCAGCGCATTTGTATTCGTAAATTGGCATGATTTTGTTAATTTCTCATAAATATGGGTAAGATGGGCCGTGCCCATCATCATTATATTGTTTGTATTCAATGATGGGCATGACCCATCTTACAGGTTATTAACCCACAAAAGATAATATTAACAATAAAGTAAATCGCTATTATGAGTAAATAAAAAATTAATTCAACTTTTTGAAATGATTATGCAGATTTATATCTAACTAATATATTTGTGTAATTCTTTAAGATATAATTTTGGTAATGCAACCAAGTAATTCAAAATTAAATAATAAAGCTCAAGGCTTAGCCAGAGCAAAGATGTTGATCAAGTCCCATCTATATTGGCTAAATGGATACCCCGTCATTGTTAATAATAAAGTTTATTGGCAGTGCCCATTTTCTAATATGCAGACGGAGAAGTTTCAAATCTCCGCAAAAATGGTAAGTAAAGCACAAAGAACAATTTTTGAATTGTTAAAAGACTTCCCTCTTGCCTTGCCAATAATTGTAGGTGATATTAATATCTGGTCAAATCACTGTCAGGAATATTTAGAATATTATAAATGGCTAGTAAAAAACCCAGATCAATTTTCATCCGCCTCTTTATTCGAAAGAAATAAATCTTATTTTTCAAAATTTGAAAAGTTTTTACCAGTTCCAAATTGTCAGCATTTGGTCAATTCTCTCTCCTGGTTATATTACATTGAAAGAAAGCCTCTGATAAAATCTCTTAAATTTATTGCAAAATATCAAAACAAATTATCAACAAGTAAACTTCCGAATAAACAATTATTACACTTGTGCCATCTCTATAATCACGATGGTTACAAAACTGAGACTCTTATTAATTTGGTTTTGTCATCTGCTGACATCAATATTAGAACCAAGGTAAGAGATGATTATTTAAAAGACTATCTCAATTGTAAAATAGCCAAATCCAGTAAAAAACTAAACATACGTAAACCGACTTTAGCCGAAGCAAGTAGTGCTGAAACCATTATAAACCTGTTGGGTTGTGTCATTGGATTAAAAGAGACAAAACGTAAAATAGCATTGTCTATCATAAATTCTTTCGATTTATATCCATTGTTAAAACAATGGCATAATTGGTGGTGCAAAGTTAATAGTTTATGTGAAAAAATTGAAAATATTATTAGGTATGGAGAAAAGTATAAGGCTAGAGATTTATTAGTATTACAGAAAAAACTTAAAAATCTGCAAAAAATAAGGCCTGATGATTTTGATTTATCTTATATAGTGGCTGCCATTAAAAGATTTTCTGAGCACAAATCTTTGAGTCAATCATTAGTAAAATTATTTATTTCATTACCGACTCATGTGGTACCTAAAAAGCTTAAGTATCCAAAAAAAATAGATTTTCTTACTTACTTTCATACGATTTTTGTTTATGGGGCAATTAAACCTCTAGGCTTGTCAAACTACTTACTTCATTTTGCAAAATATATTAAATTTAATCAACAGTGTCATAAAAACTCTCCCTGGTATAAGCTTGAAGTGTATTATTGGGGAGCCATTGAGTCAGAAATATTTGATCAATTACATCATAAAGATTATGCAAGATTCTTTAATATAATCACACAAATTCAACATCAAGCCAATATTTCACCGCATGAAATAGAACAGGTCATCACCATTATTGCTGCACAATTAAGCGATGAAAGAGTGATAAGCCTGGTTTTATATTTATTGGATAAGAAAGTGCTTGATGACATGTCAGATGTGGTAATAAAAATATCGATTTATTATGATTTAGACAACGATCATGTTGTTAAACTGATAAAAATTTGGAACAAATTTAATCAAGAATATACCGATGCCGACACTTTAGATGTCATGTTTAAGACTTTTGTTCGGATAAATGCGGATGATTTATTCCAACGGTTACTATTTTCGGGGCATGCCAATCAATTGCGAAAAGATTGTTATCAAATTAGAAATATTCAAAAGCTTGCGGGGTTATCTTTTATTCCTGAAATTCATAATGTCACGCCAAAGTCGGCACTGTGGATAGAACCATATCCTGCATTTTTTTCAAAGCAGTTAAAACAATATAATTCTATCTGTCCTGGTGCTGAAACCAAAGTGAATAAAATATTTTTATCGCATTGGTGGACTAAAGAAATGCTTCTGACACAAATTGTCAAGGTTGAAGATCAACTGCAAAAATTAAAATGTGGCCCTCGTGACAAATTGTCTTTGAGACTTGATAATCTACAAAGTAAACTCAATAATCATAAGGATATTACAGTAAGTGAAAGACAGAAGATTCATAGCAAAATAGACACGCAAATCACCTTAGAACAATACAAAAACTGGCAACAACGATTGCATGTTGTTTTTACAAAAATATGGAGTGATTTCTTTGGTTTAACCAAAGCACACATTCCAGAATGGTTTTTTGATTCTGATGTAGTCTATAAACTAATGCCAATCATCGACTTTTGCAATAAAGACCAACAACTGGCAATTAAAGTTATCCAGAACCGTTGTTTTAGCCAAGATTGGAGTTTCATAAATGAAGATAAAAATAGATCCTTTATACATAAACTAACTCAATCAGGTATAAATTCACAAATATGGATTGATGGAATTGGTCACAAAACTTTTCAAACGGAAAACGCCCAAACAATTACATTGCGTGTTTCTAAGGATCCATTAGATACTTTAAATATGGGTGCCTATTTTAAGACTTGCCTATCACCAACCAGTTTCAATTATTTTTCAGTGTTCGCAAATATTGCTGATATTAATAAACAAGTGATATATGCCACCAATGCACAGAATAAAGTTATTGGCCGTGTATTGGTGGGATTAACTGATAGTGGTGGATTAATGGTTTATCACCGATATTATCATAATGCTCAAGATGACTTTAATAAATCGGCAATGGCCTATATTGAAGATTGGGCTGCTCAAGCAGGATTAACATTGACTCAAAAAGGTACGGTTAGTACGCTTGTTGCTTCGAATTGGTATGATGATTGTGCAATCAATGTTGATAATGCTATTGAATGTTATAAACAAGACTCAGAGTTTAGAAAATCTCTTTTAACTACCGATACAGGGGAGTTCATGATTCTTTTTCAACAAAGTTTATTGCCCTTAAAAATTAACGCTATAACCTTTTCATTGTTATTGAATTTACCAGAACTGCCTAAGAACAAGTCCTTATTCCCTGTATTGATAGATATAGCACAAAAGCTTAATCATTTGGAATTGACGGATAAAATTAATTTATACAAACTATCCCATCAAATGGATGCGAGCAATTATTACAACTACTTTAGAAAAATTGTGAATAATTACCAACGACAACTGTTAAAAACAAATAAATGGTTTGATATTGATGTTGCGCTATTAATGGCTGATAACCACCCTTCTGATGCCCTTAATTTAGTTAAGAAATTTGCTAGAATAGAGTCAAAGAACTGGCAAGAGAACCTAAGTTATGGATCCTATAAAGTGGCTGTAAAGGCTCTCAATAATCTTGGCCGGCAACAACAAGCAAAAAGAATAGAATTATTTTACCAGAATAGTAATTAAAATCCTAAACAACGACCAAAACTAATTGGTCGTTGCCATAAAGCACAGATTAATTCAACTTTTTAAATACGATCTTGTTATCTTCAAAGGTGACGTCAATGTGATCACCATTGATAAACTCTCCAGATAACAGGGCTTTCGAAAGTGGGTTTTCCAGGGTGTCCTGTATGGCTCGTTTTAACGGTCTGGCTCCATAAACAGGGTCGTAACCAAGATTGCCTATATAATCCAGCGCTTTTTCGCCAACGGTTAAGATGATTTCTCTGGGAATTAATCTTTTTGCTAAGGATTTAATTTGTAAGCCTGCAATCTTGCGAATATTTTCTTTGCTCAAGGGATGGAATACCACGATATCATCAACCCGATTGATAAACTCGGGGCGGAAGTGCCTGCCGACAATTTCCATCACTGATGATTTTATTTCGCTGTAGGCATCATTGATTTTTTCCTGAATAATATCAGAACCCAGATTTGAAGTCATGATAATCACGGTGTTTTTAAAATCGACGGTTCGACCTTGTCCGTCGGTTAAACGACCATCATCGAGTACCTGTAAAAGTATATTGAAAACATCATGATGGGCTTTTTCCACCTCATCAAGCAAAATCACTGAATAAGGTCTGCGCCTGACCGCTTCAGTCAGGTATCCACCCTGCTCATAACCTACATAGCCTGGAGGTGCGCCAATTAAACGCGCAACTGAATGTTTTTCCATAAATTCTGACATGTCAATACGCACCATGGCATCGGTGGTATCAAACATAAAGTCTGCCAGTGCCTTGCACAGCTCGGTTTTACCTACGCCAGTTGGACCCAAAAATAAAAAGGAGCCGATAGGGCGATTGGGATCTGATAATCCTGCACGTGAGCGTCTAATTGCATCAGAAACTGCGACAACAGCTTCATCCTGACCAATCAGTCTTTTATGAATAAATTGTTCCATTTGTAGCAATCTATCCTTATCTCCTTGCAACATTTTATTGACAGGTATGCCTGTCCATTTGGCCACTACTTCGGCAATTTCGACCTCGGTGACTTTGCTGCGCAATAGGGTGAACTCCTGTTGTTCGGCCTTGCTTGCTTGTTCTATTTGTTTTTCCAGTTCAGGAATGTCTCCATACTGAATTTTTGAAATGCGGGCTAAATCATGTGAGCGCATGGCTGTTTCTAGTTCTGATTTGGCTTTTTCCAGTGCTTCTTTGAGGTGGGTGGTGCCTGCAACCGCGGCTTTTTCTGCTTTCCAGATTTCGTCGAGGTCTGAAAACTCTCGTTCCATTATTTCAATTCTTGCAGATAGGTCATTGAGTCGTTTGATTGAAGCATCGTCTTTCTCTTTTTTGAGCGACTCTTTTTCAATTTTAAGCTGGATCATTTTACGTTCTAAATGATCTAGTTTTTCAGGTTTTGAGTCAATTTCCATGCGAATTCTACTGGCGGCTTCATCCATTAAGTCGATGGCTTTATCTGGTAGGTTTCGATCTGTGATGTATCGGTGTGAAAGCATGGCCGCTGCAACAATGGCTGGGTCGGTGATTTCTACACCATGATGTACTTCATAACGTTCATTTAAGCCCCGCAATATCGCAATGGTGTCTTCTACGCTGGGTTCCTCAACAAGGATTTTCTGGAACCTGCGCTCAATGGCCTTGTCTTTTTCTACATACTCACGGTATTCATCCAGTGTGGTTGCGCCAATGCAATGCAGCTCACCTCTGGCAAGTGCAGGCTTCAACATATTGCCAGCATCCATAGAGCCTTCGGCTTTGCCGGCACCAATCATGGTGTGCAGTTCATCAATAAAGAGGATAACGTTGCCTTCTTGCTTGGCTAAATCTTTTAACAGGGCTTTTAGGCGTTCTTCAAATTCTCCCCGAAATTTTGCTCCTGCAATTAATGCACCTAAATCCAGTGACAGTACTCTTTTGTTTTTCATGCCTTCAGGTACTTCATTGTTGACTATGCGTTGGGCCAAGCCTTCAACAATGGCGGTTTTCCCTACACCTGGGGCGCCAATTAATACCGGGTTGTTTTTTGTGCGGCGCGATAATATTTGGATTAATCTTCTAATCTCTTCATCACGGCCTATTACCGGATCTAATTTGGTTTTCTCTGCTCTTTCGGTTAAATCCAGGGTGTATTTATCCAATGCGCCTCTGTTTCCTTCGGCATTTTGGTCGTTTACGGCATCCCCGCCTCTCATGGTTTCAATGGCTCTGGCAATTTCACCCAGAATGGCGCCAGCGTCTTTTAATGCTCGGGCAGTGCGGTCTTTTACCTGTAAAACAGCCAAGATGAACAGTTCGCTGGCAATGTATTTGTCTTTTCTCTGTTGTGCCAGCTTATCGCTGATGTTGAGTACTCTGACCAAATCATTAGATAAGTTTATTTGGCCTTCATTACCGGATACTTTGGGTAAGTCAGCCATGATTTTGGATAAACTTTGACTTAATGAAGCTGTATCAACATTGGCTTTTAACAACAGAGATTTGGAGCTTGAACCCTGTTGCTCTAGCATTGCAAACAATACATGGGATGTTTCTACCATGTTGTTGTTTCGGCCAATTGCCAGAGATTGTGCCTCTTGTAAGGCCTGTTGAAAGTTACTTGTGAATTTATCTAGTTGCATTTCTTCACCTGTGGTAAGTTTTAATATGTCTACTAGATAGGGATAATTAGCAAAAATTCAATGTAAGCCATAATTGTCGCTGTATGGGTTTATTTTTAATCAGTAAAAAACTGACTTTAGTTTATTTGGTTTTAAAACCAGAATGTTTCAACAGGGTTATTAGCTTTTGTTTAAGATGTTATTTGCTCAAAAAACAGCTTTACGGTTTAAAAATAAGCTCCTAATAGTTCATTTCAACCATATCAGACTAGCCATTCTGCCTGTTTCCTTATCTCTTCTGTAGGAGTAAAACATGGACTTGTTGTCATGGGTGCAATAGGGAGATTGTGAGATTGACTGCACGCCTAATGATTCAAGTTGGTAGAAAGCAATCTTTTTTAAATCCGCATGCCAACCGCCTTTTTTATTGCGGTAAAAGCAATGAGACAGTTGTTGGTTTTTTAATACAAACTGCTGCCTAAACGACTCATCGACCCTGTAAGGTTTGTATGAGATGCAGGGGCCTAACCAACATTGCAAGTCTTTTGGGTTAACATTTAATTTTTCGATACAGTTTTTTAAAATATTGGTATACAGTCCACGCCAGCCACAATGAACGGCGGCAACGACAGTGGCTTGTTTGTCAGCAATGAGAACGGGTAAACAGTCGGCGCTTAAGACGGCGCAGATGATGTTTTTGTTTTTGGTGAAGCAGGCATCAGCTTTTATTGTGCCATGTTGATCAGGCACATCAATAAATTCAACGACTTTGTCAGAATGAATTTGTTGCATAAAAACAGGCATGTGTGGAAGGTTTGCCCGTTCTTTTAGGTGCAGCAGATTAGCCGGCACCTGTTTATCTGCCCCAAATACATTTAAATTCAGCGAGTTATAAGGTTTTGTGCTTGATCCTCCCTGCCTGCTTGTTTGCACGGTTTTTATTGAGGAGTTTGTAAAAAAGTTTGGTATAATTATCATGTGTAGCAATTATATATATTTTTTATGATTTAACACTACCTTTTTTAATATTAGTCCACTATAATGATTTTAATTATTTCTTTAAATTTGTTGCTCATGTTCAAACGTTTGACACCTTATAAATACAGTAAAATCATCACATCGGTATTGTTGGCTGGTATGGTGTCGTTGGCTCATGCAAGTAAACAAGATGAGCAGATTAATGAAGTTATCTCTGCAATTGACAATAAAACGACAAATAATCAGGATGGTTCTGAATCACGAAGCACGCCAAATTCTTTTGTGGCTTTGGATTTTTCTTTACAGACTGCTGAGTCATGGGATGCCAAAGACCAGCCCAAAAATATGATTACCAACTGTATTGATGGCAAAGTGATAACTGGTTTTGAGGCCATTGATGTTACTATTCAAACCTTTGCTAACAGTTATTTTTCTGAAGCAGTTGTTTATTTTAGTGACTCTAACACTGGAGATGACGGCATCCGTTATGTTATTGGTTCAGGTAATGAAACATCAGGAACTGCGACATTTAACTCTAATGGAGTTCTGGATATTTCGGACACTGGCAATGAAGATGTGACATCGTTGAATGACGACAAGTTTTTCATTCAGTTCTATGAGCAAGTTGATGATTCTCAAAATGTTATTGACGCATTGTTTACTAGTGGTGTATTGAAAGTCTGGGGCACTGATCTGGTTGCTACCAGTGGTTGTCCATTTATAGAAGGCATGGTGATTGATGAGCCTGCAGATCTGTCAGTAGAATATTCGCTTAATGAGGCTGCCAATAATATTAATCATGTTGGAGGTACTTTAATTTTTGATATTGTTGTGGCTAATAGTGGCGATGGCGATGCAACAAATGTTGCCATAGAAAGCGATCTTTCAACTAATCTGCGTTTTAATGAAATGTCGTGTGATGATGGTACAAATGTAGATTCAATGATAGCATCAATTGCGGTGCAGGATATCGCAGCAGGTAGCACGCTGAGTTGTACTCTCGATGCGGTAATTATTGATTATGGAGCCATTAATACCAGTATTTCGGTGGCCTCCGATGATGATGACGATTTAAATAATAATTCTGCTACACTTGTTATTAATGGAGCCGTTAGGGTGATCCCGGTTAACAATTTTATGGCATTGTTATTGTTGGTATTCGGTATGATGTTGTTTGCAAGAAAGTTGTTTGCAAAAGACTAAACCTAACTAGTGCTTGGCAGAGAAAGAAAAATCTACTGCGGATAAGTTAGATTTTGTCATATAACACATTATTCTCGTTAAATAGCCCGCTATTTTCTTCAAATTAATGCTCAAAACCAGACTTTCCCCTCGCTACGATTCACCTTCGCGGTCTAACACTAACTATCCAACTTATCTATTCGGCATAATATCAATACAGAATATTTTAAAAAATAGCTGCCAGTCACTGGCTTATATTTAAACAGTAAGACTATCTGAGCAAAGATATCTTGAAACACTCCAATAAACACGATGGAACACAGTGTTTTGCATTCAAATAAACCACAGCGAGTTTTGTGCGGATTAAAAATAAGCCAATACAGCTACTCTTAATAATTACGTTCTATTTAATCTTCAGGGTAGAAGACTTCCCAGTCTTCTTGACTGCTGTTGCGATTAGTACTATCAAAGTCTCTTAATTCTTCAAGTAAATCACTTATATCATCCGGTACTTTACATTTGAAATTAACGATTCTATTGGTTCGTGGATGATTAAATGACAGGAGCTGAGCGTGTAAGGCCTGTCTGGGAAACTCTCTGATTATGTCTTTTAAGCCGGGTTCCACATGTGGATCTATGCGTAAATGATTACCGTAAACAGGGTCGCCCAAAAGTTGGTGGCCAACATAATGGAGATGTACGCGGATTTGATGTGTCCTGCCCGTCTCAAGTTTTACTTTAATGCAGGTGTAATGTCTAAAATTTTCTAAAACCTCAAAACGGGTTACCGCACGCTTGCCGTTAATGACGACTGCCATTTTGGTGCGATTCTTTAAATGCCTACCTATAGGGTGATCTATAATATTATCAATATTAATCACACCTTTGACTATTGCAAAATACTGTCTTGTTACAGTGTGGCTTTTAAGTTGGTGTACTAGGGAGTTATATGCAGTTGTTGTTTTGGCGACCACCATTAGGCCGCTTGTGAGTTTGTCCAGGCGGTGTACGATCCCAGCTCTTGGTAATAAAGACTGGGTGTCATTGTGAGCCAGAAGGCCATTGAGTAGGGTGTTATTGGGATTGCCGGCACCAGGGTGTACCAGTAAGCCAGTGGGTTTATTGATAATAATTATATCATCGTCTTCAAAAATAATGGAAAGATCCATATCTTGAGGTTTGTCTTCAATGGCTGGTTCTATGGTGACATTGATCTCTATGCTTTCATAACCTTTTAATTTGTGTTTGGCCTTGCAAACATCGGAATTTATTAGTATATATCCATTAGATATCCATTTTTGTATGTTGCCACGAGAAAACTC
>JAESTH010000112.1 GCA_016763695.1 Alcanivoracaceae bacterium | reverse complement strand
CTCCAGCAAAACTGGCTGAGTTATTGGTTTCTGTGCCATTAACACCTGTGGCATTACTGTCTTCCGCCACGGCACCAACCACAACAGTATCATTGGCAATGGCAACAGCAGTACCAAATTGATCACCTGTGCCAGTATTTGAGGCTTTTAAATAAGCTTCAGTGCTCCAGGTGTTACCAGTGCGTACAAAAACATAGGCAGATCCTGAATTTGAAGCCAAATTATTGGCTCCGTTAATACTATTAACACCTGTACCATTACTGTCCTCAAGACTTGCAGCAACCACAATAGTATCACTAGATATAGCTACAGACGTGCCAAAAAAATCACCAGCACCAGTATTGGGAGCTTTAAGATAAGCTTGTTGTGTCCATATGGAACCAGTGCGGGTAAACACATAAGCTGCACCAGCATTACTGGCAGAGTTATCAATAGCGTTAATATTGTTAATGCCTGTTGCAATACTGTCTTCTAATCGGGCTCCAACCACGATGCTATCACCTGAGATGGCGACAGAATAACCAAACCTATCATTTTCATCAGCATTTGCTGCTTTAAGATAAGCCTGTTGTGTCCATGTGGAGCCAGTACGGGTAAAAACATAAGCCGCACCAGAATTGCTTTTGGAATTATCATCTTTACCACTGTTAATTACAGTGGAATTACTGTCTTCACCCCAGGCACCGATAACAATAGTGTCTCCTGAAATACTGACAGAATTAGCAAAGTTGTCGTTTGTTTCTGAGTTATATGATTTAAGATAAGCCTGTTTGGTCCATACGCCATTTACATCACGGACAAATACAAATGCAGCACCTGATAGAGAGGCCAGATTGTTGGTTTCCTGGCCATCTACTGCAAATGTATTGCTATCCTCCCCATGGGCACCAACCACTAGCGTATCACCAGATAGAGCGACGGCATGCCCAAATAAGTCAACATCACCAGTATTTGAAGCTTTGATATAGGCTTGTTGCTGGAAATTAGTGCTGGAAATAGACACAGGGTTATTTATTTGTCGTTTAATTTGATTCCATTCAACAGTCGATAAGCCCTGTGGCAGTTTTTCAGTATTTAAACTGACTTCACTGGCAACAGTGGTCTGACTGATAAATAATACCAGAATGAGATAGAGAAGTATGATGTTTGTAACTTTGATATTTTGCATAATTTCTTTAAATGAGTGTTTAATTACTAACTTAACAACGACATTTTAAAAACACGCCAAATATTATTTATTATTTTAGAAAAGTATTTTTTAAAAGCATTCGAAGCAAAAAAAGAAAGGCATTTCTGAAAAAGAAAAAATCAGTATAAAATTCGATTTTGATCAATAAAACATTATAGAATTATTTTAAATTAGAGTAATGACAACAAGATAAACTCAATAATTGGGCATATTTGAAATGTAATAAGGCATTACCCAAGTTGTGAGTAAAGAGAAAATAGAGATGTTTTTGTTACTCTAGGACTGGATTAAAGCCAATATCAAGCTTGATTTTGTTCTTGATATTTTGGGTATATTTTTAAGATTTTCTAATTTACCAATCGCTTTTCTGCCCTTTGTTTTGAGTTGCTGTTGATTATTCTGGTTATATTGTCAATTTGATCCATACCATTAATCTACGCTTAACGGTAACAATCGTTAAGTAAAATATAGGGTCATGTAAATGATATAAACAATATTGAGACAAAGGATAAAACACCACTCATCCTTGAGTGGTGTTTTATGGAAATGCTAATACTTAAATATGAATGGTTCAGCATCATCACTATTAAGTAAGCCATCAGAATCAAAATCACCAGTGGCATCTTCATAAATTAATACTTCTGTTAACCAGAACTCAACACGTTGCATTATTTTTGAACTATTGTAGTCATCATTTAATTTTAAGCTGTGTACATAAAATTCTATGCTATCTTCGTTAAAATCATAATTAATGGTATTAATATTTTGATTGCGTAAATTAATATCATCTAAATAGTCCAATAGTCTGAATTCGTCAAGACTTTCAAACCCATTGTTAAAAACCATATCAGTATTCATCACGGTAAACTCAAGAATAGCTGATGTATCTATCCCCCCGTCACTTGTTCCGCCGTTGTCTCGCATGCTGATCTGAATAATAGCGATACCATTATTGAGGGTAAAATCCAAATCTAAAGTACCATCATTTGAGACAGAGGCAGCATTTAATACTGAATTGCTATCTGAAACTATATTGACATTAAATTGTTGAACTGCCTGAGTTAGCTGCTCATCTTCAGGACCATAAATAAAATCAAAGGCAAATCCAACAATTTGTGCAAAGTTATTTTCTGAGCTGATTAAACCTGTGGCATCAACATCACCAAGGATACTGAAACTTGGCGCATCATTTATCCTAAATACTTCAATTGTTAATGTTGATGCTATGACATGAATACCATCAGTTACTTCAAAATCTAAAGTTGCAGAACCAGACAAGTCAGCAGGAGCGGTATAAGTAAAACTTCCGTCTGCTGAGATATTAATGTCTCCACCAATACCCGCTGCGGTATAAGTACCTGGTGCAACTACCGTTAATGTATCTCCTTCAACATCATTGTCATTGGCTAATACACCATTGTCGCTATTTGTGGCAGTTGCTGTACCATCTATATCAGTGTTATTCAGGCTGCCATCTTCCGCCAGAGAATAAACATCAGCAATGCTTGTTGGTGCGGTATTACAACTAACCAATACATTGGTGATATCTTGACCTGCCAGGGTTCCCGCTGAGTTGGTTACTTGACAGGTTTGGGCAGGTGAATTTGGCTGTGTGGTAACTGCCACACTATAGTTGCTTAAATCAGCCAAAGGTGTAGCAAAAACAAAAGCACCATTGGCACTAAGAGTTAGGTCATCTACGCCATTATTTTGCAGCACAACTGACCCAGCACCCAAACCCGATAATGTTCCTCCAATACTGTAACTGTTTTCAGAATAGCTCACAGTAAATTCAATAACCGCGGAAGTATCAACACCGCCATCATTTGTTCCACCATTATCTTGTAGGCTTATTTGCAGGGTTGCAACACCTGAGTTTAATGTGAAGTCTAAATTAAGCTGACCATTATTTGCCATTGAGGCAGAGTTAAGAACAGAACTAGAATCAGCCACAACATTGAGGTTAAATTGTAAAACAGCCTGGCTGGATTGTTCATCGCTGGGTCCAAGCACAATATTAGCAGCAAAATCAGGGATATTCATGGTGGTATTAGGAGGTGTTAAAGACGAACCATCAACATTGCCAGATATACTAAAACTGGGTGCATCGTTAATAGCAAATACATTAATAGTCAAACTGGATGCAACAATATTTAGGCCATCAGTTATATCAAAGGCAAATGTGGCTTGTCCTGAAATGTCAGCAGGAGCTGCGTAAGTAAAGCTACCGTCTGCTGAGATATTAATGTCTCCACCAATTCCCGCTGCGGTATAAGTACCTGGTGCGACAACAGTTAATGTGTCACCCTCAACATCACTGTCATTGGCTATACATAAGTATATGATGAGTTTTTCAAGAGTTATTGTTGGGAGGGGTGTATTGTTAATACTTTGAATATAAGGATTTTTAAACAAGTCCCAACTTTTTATATCT
>JAESTH010000004.1 GCA_016763695.1 Alcanivoracaceae bacterium | reverse complement strand
GGGAAAAGGGGTCGGGAAAAGGGGTCAGAGCCCTTTATGTGTAACATATTGTTACTTAAGGATATTTTTTTTGAAACCGCGAGGGAGTAGGGTTCCCATTTTCACAAAAATCGGTGACAGTATATTCATTAAATCATTTTGAGGGTGAAAAACTTGTGATAAGTGTTTACAGTATTCCCATGTTTGTTTACCAGCCACATAAACATTTCTTGATACACATTGTCCCGTCCAAGTGTCCAACGGTAGAAAGTCATAATGGAAAAGGGGTCAGAGCCCTTTATGCGTAACATATTGTTATTTAAGGATATTTTTTTGGAACCGCTAGGGGGTAGGGTTCCCATTTTCACAAAAATCGGTGACAGAAAAATCGGTGACAGTATATTCATTAAATCATTTTGAGGGTGAAAAGATTGTGTGAAGTGAATTGGACAACTTGTTTGACAAACACCGTTTCCATAATGTGTGAACAAACAAAACAGCGGACAAAAAAGTCAGCAACATGATTCTTCTCCTGCGGAGATATTGCCATATTGTGTGTGTAATGCTATTCTACATTTGATGCGGGGAAGATTTATTACGTTTATAACAAATGTTCGTCCAGCTTTGTTCATGACAAGGCTGTTGCTGTGTTTTGCCCTTTTATTTTCATTTTCTACTGCCCATGCCGCAGGCAGTTACACACTTGAGTTTGAGTATCACCCATCGCATTTACATAACCCAGACACAGCGGATAATGCGAGTGATGTATCGCATGCAATTACCCGTCATTATGATGGTTTCCGTGATCCATCGGACACCGTTGACACGGTATTGTTTATCGATGGTCTAAAACGTGTTGTTCAAACCAAGAAAGACCAAACGGTTGCAGGCACATCGATGATGGTTGCCTCAGGTCGGGTGATATTTGATTATGTTGGTCGTGTGGTTGAGCAGCATTATCCAGACATAGAATTAAAGGGTAATGACAGGGTATTTAATTCTTTTGCTGACCCAGTTACACCCACCCGTTACACCTATGATGTGCTGGATAGACAGACCCAGATTCAAATACCAGACCGCAGTATAACCCAGATGTATTACGGATTTGGTAGTGACCGTCATGGTTTACTTCAGTTTGAGACCCGTGTTGTTGATGCAGAACGTAAAGAAAAACGCACCTATAAAGCATAGGTGTCTACACAAGTATTTCATGGTTTAAGCTCCTTGCCCAAATTAAAACCAGGCAGAGCAATACTCGCAATATGGTTGAGTTCTTCGATGGAATGATTTTTCAGTATTTGCAGGCATGATATCAACATGCAGATCCCATCCATGAGAGCCGGCGCAGTGATCTGCCCCTTTTTTTTCATTTGCCTGCCGGAGAAGCGTACAAGTAGCTCTTTCACCTCCTGCGCCTCGGGGTTATCTTTACGCATGAGCATCCAGGCAACAGAACATGCTTTGTTCGCAATCTGTAACCTTTTTATGATTGCTACTGCACTTTCTTGCTCCCAGCTTTCCAGTTGTTGACCAGCTTTTTTCAATAATTTGAAGTAAGTCTCAATTTTCCAACGCCAGTAATACCAAAGCGTAATGCGATCATCGGGAACGTCATCATCCACATTGGTGATGAGATACCAGGTTGCAAAAAGTGAGCCAGACTCATCATAGATACGACTGACTACCAATCGAGCTTTAATATGCTCGCCAGGAACCTTTTCCACACGTTTCTTACCCTTGATGTTTTTGTGAGTGACATACGCATCGCGGCTAATTTGTACTTCTGCAGAACCAACGTGTTGCGTCATCATTCCTTTCGTATGCTCAAACTGGCGAACGACTCGAAAACTAAGCGAGGCAGCAGCTTTGCATGCCGACATCTGCTCTCCCTTCCATTCAACACTAGACTTTGCCTTGCAACGAAATAACCAGAGTTGGTTATTCGCAGACATTTGACGCATATGTGCAACCGAATCGGCTTCACGATCCACGATATGAACCAGCCGTTTGCCAAGGTTTTGCGACTCCGACCATTGCGTGCGTTTGAGCAATTCATTCAGATGCGGCTCGGTTTCATGCCATCCATCGCGCCATGTGGAAATGGTGCCTTTATTACAAGCAAGGTTCACAGCAGCACAACCAATCGCCTGTCCGCTACGATCGCTCACAGCTAAAGATGACTGCATATCATAGCCAACATCAAGATGATGACTCAACTGGATTCGATCCTCTTTGCCCGTATGTTTATAATAATTCAGGCGCGACCAGTCATGCATCATCAGAAGGAAATCATCACAATCATTTTGTGCCCCATCACGGACATCATCCATTACTGGTTGTGACAGCATTTGAGGCGTCATGACTGGGTTGGAAAGAAGTCTGTACAAACCTTGCCTGTGAGATTTGGTCTTAATTTCGTCAGGCAGAGGCTTCATACCTGCCGCCAAAACAGGAACGGTGCGTAAGTGTGAATACATAACATGGTCATATCTCCGCTGAAGTCTAGGGTCAATTGATTTGAATTTAGTGTCATACTGAATTATTATACAGCAATATCAATAAGTTAAAAGATATTTATGCGATGTTCATTCCTGTTATATGGAAGTCCTTTCGAACAGATTAAACACAATAAACTTGTGTAGACACCTATGGACAATAACCCTAAAAGGTGATTCAAATCCTTATCCTTCATCAATGCCAAGTCATCTTCTAAAGCTGGACGGCTTAATGTTTGAAAGTAGTTGTTAGTAATATGTTCTTTAAGCTTTAACAAGTCATGACCAAGATTATTTGTAAATAAACCTGGGGAAGGAAAAGAGTTATGTTCTTCATGGTGACCAAAGCAAATATAGCATTTCATTAATCGTTCAAAACCACTTGATAATAACTGATGAGGCAAATGGTAAAAGTCATTTTCCAAACTTATACTTTGAAGTTCGCCTAACCCTATTTGAATAAGTCGGACTGCAGTTCTAAGTTCATCATCAATCGCAACGGTCTTCGCAAAAGGTATATCTTGCATTGGCTTAATGCGCCGTTGTTCCTGTCGGCATAGTGACTGCAACTGTTTTGATTTCACCAAACTGCGCTTCATATTTAGCAACATTTTCCATCAACGCATTGGCAATGCGTTTG
>JAESTH010000111.1 GCA_016763695.1 Alcanivoracaceae bacterium | reverse complement strand
TTTTAGCTATTGATTCGGGGGTTTTAGCATCGATTGTGTTAGTACAACGTGATTTTATTTTACTCAAAACCACTACTGAAAATTAAATTGAAGCCTGTATAGTAAAGGGTAGTTAATTGATAGTTGATAACTTTGTTTGCTAAAAATATAGCAAGTTTTCCATCATTATTAAAATCGACAAATGCCTGTTCTGTTCCATATTCACTTGTCACCGTAAGCCCATCTAATGAATGAAAGGCAATAAAATGAGATGAATTATTGATGTTTTTATAAATATTCTGAGAGTATAAATAACCAGTCGAAAATTGTTAAATAATTATTATTACTAAATTTTTTAGATTGCTCATTATAAAAATTGCTGAAGTAAGTACCTGATAGTTTATTGTAATTATTAGTTAGTTTCAAATATTTTCTACATTTACTCCTGTCAATTATTTCTCTTGTGCTTATTGTTTTATCAAACCAACAATATAATGCCGTCTAAAAATCTTTCAAATAGTACCATTGAAAATACCAGCGTTTCAGTTCTGTTTAAGCTTACTGTTATAAACTGCCTGCAACTTCAAAATAAAGGGTAATTCCATGTCAGATAATTCAATTAAAGTTTGGGACGTTTTAGTCAGGATATTTCACTGGAGCCTGGTGATCGGGTTTATTGTTGCTTATCTCAGCGAAGATGATTATCAGGAAATACATATTTATGCTGGGTATACGGTTCTTGGTTTAGTTATTTTCCGTTTAATTTGGGGCTTTATTGGTAGTCATTATGCTAGGTTTAATAACTTTGTAGTCAAGCCATCTGTGACCCTGAGCTATCTCAAGGATATTAAAAACCACTCAGCTAAACGCTATATAGGTCACAATCCAGCAGGTGCCATGATGATCCTCGCTCTCATATTCAGTTTAATCATGACAACAGTATTTGGATTAATGCTTTATGGTGCTGAGGAATTTTCTGGACCTCTTGCGGGATTAATGACCAACATCAGCGACTCTACGGCACATAATTTTGAAGAAATACACGAATTTTTTGCTAACTTCAGCTTGTTTTTAATCATATTACACGTTCTTGGTGTCGTTTTAGCTGGTTATCAACATAAGGAAAATTTAGTTTTAAGCATGATTAACGGCAGAAAGAAAGCCAATGAGGAGGAGAGTCCGCATGAATAAAAAAACTGTAGTTACCTGTATTTATCTGTTTATTAGTCAGATGACATCAGCCAATTCCGTTGATGAAATGTTCAATTCATATCAGAAAGCAGGAGTTAGCACCATAAAGAGTAATGCAGGCAAAAACTTATGGGATAAATCATTTACAGCAAATACATCAAATGATACGCGCAGTTGTACGAATTGTCATGGTTCAGATATCACAAAAGCTGGAGAACATGCACGAACAGGAAAAAGGATAGAACCAATGGCAGCAAGTGTTAATCCCAAGCGTTTTACTGATGTAAAAAAAATAAAAGAATGGTTTTTTCGCAACTGTAAGTGGACACTTGGCAGAGAGTGTAGTGCTCAGGAACAGGCGGACATTCTTAGCTATTTAAATTCACAATAAAGGAGAATTACATGAAAATTATAGTATCAACCCTATTAATCTTTGCTCTCTTGTTAACAACAAGTATTATAATGGGAGGTAATAGCTTCCATGAACGTGAGGAATATGACTCAGAAGATAATGAATTTCAGAATTATTCATTTAGACAACCAGGTGTCGCACCAGTGAGTAATACTTATTATGTTGAAGAATGTGGCAGTTGCCATTTTGCATACCCACCTGGTTTATTGCCTGCAAGTTCCTGGGGAAAATTGATGAAAAACCTGGGCAATCATTTTGATGAAAATGCAGAACTGAATAAAAATATGCTAGATGAACTCACTCAATACCTGGTAAAAAACTCAGCTGATAAATCTAATTTCAAACGTTCAAAACGCATTATGCGTTCTTTGGGTAAAAGTGATTCACCTCTTCGGATTACTGAAACACTTTATTTTGTGAGAAAACATGATGAGATTCCTTATAGAATGGTTTCAAATACCAGTGAAGTTCGTTCATTCAGTCATTGTACCGCTTGCCATACCCATGCGATAAGAGGCTATTTTAATGAACATGAAGTGAGAATACCAGGTTACGGGAAATGGGAAGACTAATTTTTTTGGTTATTGTTTTGCTAACATTCAATGAAAATGCCTTGGCTGTAGATCATGACCTGGCTTACCAACTCAAGCAAAAAGGTAAAATATTATCTTTAGAAAAAATCATTAAAATCAGCAAAAAAACGCAGCGTGGACGTATTTTGGAAATCGAACTAGAAATTGAAGATAATATATTTATTTACGAAATGGAAATTTTAGATGAAAAGAACATCGTCTGGAAAATAAAAATAAATGCCACAACAGGTCAGCTTATAGAACGGGAAATTGATTAATGCGTATCTTACTTGCTGAAGATGATGTCGCTTTATCGCATAATATAAAAACTGTTTTGCGAAAGGTAAATTACACAGTTGATGTTGTTGATAATGGAATTGATGCAGAATTTAATGGCAACGAAGAAGATTACTCCTTAATCATCCTGGATATTGGTTTACCACAACGCTCTGGCATTGAGGTATTAAGAAACTGGCGCTCTCAAGGTAACAAAGTTCCTGTTTTAATATTAACAGCCAGAAATGACTGGGCTGACAGGGTTGATGGATTAAAACTGGGTGCTGATGATTATATGGGAAAACCTTTTCATATCGAAGAACTACTCGCACGTGTTGAAGCATTAATTCGAAGAAGTCATGGACATGCTTCTTCGGGCATCTCATTATCTGGAATATTTCTGGATGAAGAGAAAAAAATTGTCATTAACCAGGATCAAGTTGCCCTGGATCTCACTCAAATTGAGTACCGCCTTTTATGGTATTTCATGACTCACCCCACTGTGGTTTTATCTAAAAACCGTTTAATCGAATATGTTTATGAAGGTGATAGTGACAGAGATACAAATATTATAGAAGTTTATGTTAAGCGACTACGAAATAAAATTGGACATGAACTCATCCAAACAAAAAAATTTCAAGGCTACGTTTTTAAAGTAACAAATTCATGAAATCTATTCGCAACCAGTTAAATGTTAGCTTGATGAGCAGTGTTACTGCTTTGGTATTTGCATTGTGGTGGATTGCTAACACATACATTACAAATATAAACCAAAACATGATGTTAGGCCGATTGCAACATGATTCTGAGGCTATATTAGCCAGTTTACAACAAAATAAAGATGGCACCTTAAGTTTAAAAGAATTGCAGGTTGGACATATTTATCAACGGGTTTTTTCAGGACACTATTTTGTCATCAAAACTGAAAATCAATTTATTCGCTCTCACTCATTGTGGGATGAAAATTTAAAACTTACACAGCTCACAACAGGCCAAAGCAGCGCTGAAAATATGCATGGCCCAAATGGACAACAATTATTACAATGGAGTGCAGGGTTTGAGCGTTTTGGTGAAAAAATCACCTTATATGTGGCTGAAGATATCAGTGAATTGCTTAGCGCAATTCGCCAGTTTAATTTATATTTTACACTCATCTCATTGCTGGCATTAGTGCTTTCATTGGTTTTTCAACAATATATAGTAAAAAAGGCTTTGCAACCTCTAATAACTATAAAAAATGAGTTAAAACTGTTAGCTGAAGGCGAAATCAATAAACTTTCAAATCATACTCCCAAGGAGATATATCCTTTAGTTGAAGAAATAAATCATCTGTTACAATTGCTTAATAAACAGTTACAACGTTCTCGTAAAACCACAGGAAACCTTGCACACAGTCTTAAACAGCCACTCACTTTATTAATGAATCTGGCTGAATCCAGTCAATTAGATAAAAAGCCAGAATTAAAACAGGCATTTATTTCATACCTAAACAAGATTCATCATCTTACTGACAGTGAACTTAAGAGAGCCAAAATAATGGGAGCTGGTGTTCATGGCCATATTTTTAAGCCGCAGGAGGAAATACCTGTCCTTGTTGATGTTTTACAACAGGTCTACCCCAACAAAAAAATAAAAGTACAACTGGATATTGAACCCAATTGTAGATTGAAATCAGATAGAAATGATATGTTGGAATTATTTGGTAATGTACTAGATAACGCGTTTAAATGGTCAAAATCTTTGATCATCTGTAAAATCTTTAAAGATCAGGGTTTAATAATCAAAATTGAAGATGATGGCAATGGCTGCGATAAGACATTATTGGATTCATTATCACTAAGGGGAACCAGAATTGATACCAGCACACCTGGAACAGGACTTGGACTATCGATTGTAAAAGATATTGTTGAATTATATCATGGTAATATAAACTATTCACTATCACCACTAGGAGGACTTCTTGTAACCATTGACTTACCTAATCACTCTGATCTGTAGCTAATAAAACAATCTCTTTTTTTTCATAAAAAATAAAACTTATTGATTATATTTTGCAATAGGTCTAAGCCCGTAACTAAGAATACAAAAGAATAAAGGAGTAGTCGATACTCCTTTATTCTTATTTCTATGCAACTTAAAACTAACTAAAATAATTATTGCTTGTGTATTCTTTGTAATATTATCTTATCTCTCCTCACAAAAATCAAAATCAGTGTCATTAATAACAGTATTGACCAAATACTGTTTACTGGAATCAATATAGGTACTGGAGGTGTGATACCAAAGGTATTGGGAGGTGCATTGGGATCATCTGTGCTTAAGTTAGGGTTGTCTTCTTCTGGCAGAATTGGAGCTGTACAGTCCCCCAAATCACTGTCTTGTGTGTCATAACTTACTACGTAACAGGCTTGTGGATTTGGTGGCGCAGGTGAAAGTGCAACTGGAACGTTAATAAACTCATAGTTACCATTTAAATCAGTTTCCTGACTATCATACAGTACATCAGAAGTACCATTACAATCGGTATCTCTATAGAGATTTATCGTTACGTTCGGTTGTTCTTCGCCAGCATCTTGCATGCCATTAACGGGGTTGAAATCGCAAAACATATTTCCTGGAATTGTTCCAATAGCTGCGTAAATACCAGCGTCTTCATTTGGATCATTATCCTGTAAATTTATATTTGTAATCTGACCTGTCATTTCATCTGTATCTGAATCTATTGCATCATCAGAACCCTGATTTGTCTGTGTAAATACCCAGCCAACAGGTAAATTGGAAAAAGCTATACAATAATCGCCTGATGCCAACGGACTAAATTCATACCAACCATCTGCAGCTGGTGATCCACCAATTGTTGTTATTGTAGTCTGAACCACACTACCAGAACAGTCTGCCGTATTGTATAAGTCGACTGTGATTGCATTAACACCAGGTTCATTTATATCCTGTATACCATCCTGATTGTTGTCATACCAAACACGATCACCTAATGTTATCATTTCATCATGACCAAAATTATTGTCTGGATTATCTGGATTTGGCGCATCTATTTTTGGAGTCAATGGTGATGGAGTAATCGGATTATCACACACTCCCAAATCGGTATCGGCAGTATCTACCTGAACAATGTAACAGCCAGGAGGATTATTTCCTGCTCCAGGACCACCTGTAATCAGGTTATTAAATAAATAATTTCCTGCAACCGTATCTTGTGTATTGGCAGTACTTGCTTCACTGCCATCAAGAACATCATTACAGTTACCATCTTCATACAAGGTAACCGCAATATTACTTTGTAAGGTATCGGCATCACCAGCATCATAACTGCTATTTGGGTTGGTTGCGCTCTCACACCAAACCAGTCCGCTCACTGAACCAGGAACATAAACACCCATATCAATGGTTTGATCCGATGCTTGTAAGTTGATACTTTGTACCTGACCGTTGATATCTGCATCAGAATCAGTAGCTACTGTACCAGCACCCGTTGGCGAAATAGTAAAGCCAGCTGGTGGTATAAACTCTACACAATACATGCCCGAGGCCAGTGGGGTAAATTGATAAAATCCATCAATACCAACATTAGCTGTTGCTGTTGTTTGGGATATTGCACCAGAACAATCGGCTGTGGTATATAAATTAACAGTAACACCATTGATACCTGGTTCTCCCATGTCCTGAATGCCATCCTGATTTGAATCATACCAGACATAGTCACCCAGAGATAATTGCTCATTGTTACCAAAATCATTATTTGGATTATCTGGATTTGGCGCATCTATTTTTGGAGTCAATGATATTGGAGTAATCGAATTATCACACACACCTAAATCGGTATCGGCAGTATCTACCTGAACAATATAACAACCAGGGGGGTTATTTCCCGCTCCTGGACCACCTGTTATAAGGTTGCTAAATAAATAGTTGCCAGCGACTGTATCCTGAGTATTAGCGGTACTTGCCTCACTGCCATCAAGAGTATCATTACAGTTGCCATCTTCATACAAGGTGACCGCAATATTGCTTTGTAATGTATCGGCATCACCTGCATCATAACTGCTATTTGGGTTGGTTGCGCTCTCACACCAAACCAGTCCGCTCACTGAGCCAGGAACATAAACACCCATATCGATGGTTTGATCCGATGCTTGTAAGTTGATACTTTGTACCTGACCGTTGATATCCGCATCAGAATCAGTAGCTACTGTACCAGCACCCGTTGGCGAAATAGTAAAGCCAGCTGGTGGGATAAACTCTACACAATACATGCCCGAGGCCAGTGGGGTAAATTGATAGAATCCATCAATACCAACATTAGCTGTTGCTGTTGTTTGGGATATTGAACCAGAACAATCGGCTGTGGTATATAAATTAACTGTAACACCATTGATACCTGGCTCTCCCAGATCCTGAATGCCATCTTGATTTGAATCATACCAGACATAATCACCCAAGGACAATTGCTCATTGTGACCAAAATTATTACTAGGATTATTTGGAGTGACTGTTGTAATATCAGGAGTCAAAGGAGTAGCTGTAATAGGGTTATCACACACGCCTAAATCTGGATCTGTAATATCAGCGATAACAATGTAACATCCGGGAGGATTTGAAGAACCTGCGCCAGTGACAAGATTTGTAAACGAATAGAGACCTGACACCGTATCCTGTGTTACTGCCGTTGTTGCTTCCGATCCATTAAGTGTGTCACTGCAATCTGTATCCTCATACAAGGTTACAGTTATATTGCTTTGTAATGAATCACTGTCACCTACATCATAGCTGGTATTGGGATTGGTGCCACTTTCGCACCACACTAATCCGCTTACAGAGCCTAATGGCACAAGTCCCGTGTCTTCATTTGGATCATCCGCATTTAATACAATATTTTCAATTCGTGCTGTAGTTGGATCTGCATCAGATCCTGTTGCAAAGGACCCCAACCCATTTGGTGTGATTTCAAAACCTAATGGTATATTTGTAAACTGAAGACAATATGTTCCTGCCAACAAATCAGTAAATTGATAGAAACCATCCGCTGCAGGAAGCCCTCCATTCACTGTATTAACGGGCATTCCAACTTCATTTCCTGCTGTACAAACTGCATCACTAAACAAGGTGACAGTCACTGCATTTACACCTGATTCTGATATATCTTGAATACCATTTTTATTGGCATCTAACCATACATAATCACCCAATGTAAAAACAGGATCAATGTTGATCACATGGTCTTCAACTTCCCCATTATTTGCAAATCCAACAGCGTTATTTACTTCAGCAGAACTGCTTGCTATCCTGCACCTCAAATAGGTTGCTCCACCAGTATCCGTATTGGCTGTAGCAGGAACATCCGGCATTGTCACAACCACAGATGTGTCGCCATTTGCTACTGTAGCTATACCTCGTTCTGTTGCATTATCAAAACCACCATTACCATTGTAATCAATCCAGCAAGATAATGTCGCATCAGCACCTGTATTATTAACTGTTATAATAGTAATTTGTGGTGCCATTTGGGTATCATTTAAACTGGGTAAAACAACCGAATCTTCATCATCATTTGTTACTAAACAAGTTCCAAAGCTTGTATTGTTTCCCATACCGTTATCATCACCATCGGCAATTGCCGTTGGTTGACCATCCAGTTCATCATCAACACAAGTTCCAAGGAAGAGATTGCCATCTAACACATGACGAGGGCCATTACTGGCTAGCAAAGTTGGGTAGGTTGGATCTGGTGCATCGCCCCAATCTTGAGCCGTTATAACTGTGACCAAGTAATCTTCAACTTCACCATTAATTGCAAGCCCACCTGGCGTACTTGCATTAATCATTGGATCACTTGTTAACCGGAATCTGGCATAGGTTGAACCTGCTGTTAGACCACTGACACCAGAACCGGTCCAAACCAAATCACTACTTGGGCTTATCGCCCCTATATTGACCACACTACTTGTGTATTCATCAGCCTCAAATTGACCATTACCATCAAAATCTAGCCAAGAATGTAAGGTGGTAATACTGCCACTTGAGTTATCTACAGTAATATTGGCAACAGGAATTGTATAACTTGTTGCTATTTCTGTAAGAACAGGAAAAGCTGATATTCCATCTTCATCATCTACGCACAGTCCTACGGTTGTTGTACCAACGGTTAAATCATCGCCATTAGCATTAATAGAGGGAGAGCCATCCAGCTCGGTGTCCACACAACTACCTAACATTAACAGAGCTCCGGTATCTACTGTATGTGAAGGTCCAGCTGATGCAGATAATGTACCGTAACTATCAGGTAAATCTCCCAGATCATCTCCAACTATATTAAGAGTATAATCTTCTACCTCACCATCCAAAGCAAAACCATCTGCGCCGATATTTGGTAATGTTGAGCAACGGAATCGACTGTATATTGGACCTGGCAAAGTTGTTGGTGGAACGATTAAAGCAATAGGAGGTGTGACACCAGACATAAGAACCAAGTTTGTAGCAATTTGTTCAGTAACATTAAAATCTCCATCTCTGTTCCAATCGATCCATGCATTGATGGTACAATTATTTGCTGAACTGGAGCTAAGTGTTACTGTAAATGCTTCACTTGATCGCAATGACGTTTTACTAAAAACAACGCCATCCTCATCATCACCCGCTACAGTACATGTCCCTAAAACACTACCAAAACTGCTATTATCATCTTGTGAAGCAAGAGAGTTCTGATTGACACCAGCATCGGCATCGACACAGTTACCAAGATAAGGACCCGCAGGTAATAATTGATGGAATGCTCCCTGATCCAGTGCAACAGTGCGATAATCACCTGTATCTATTCCAAAAACCACGTCAGGATTATCACCATAATCATATTCTGGGACAGTTACTCCCGCATCAGTAAAACAAAAATCAATACCAAGATTACTATTATCATCACTGTCACCATCATTAATTGGCTCTCCCAAAGGACTGAGTGTAACTGGGAAACTGGCAATATTGGCTCCAATATGAGTACCGTTATCATCGCCATTTATATCATCATCTGGATCTGGAGCCGGGTCATTACCTGTACAGGTCTGTAAGCCTGCTAATTGTCCTGATCCTGAGAAGTTATTGAGATTGACCACAACCAGAAATTCTCCACTATCCAATCCTGCAAAACTATATCGACCAGCAAGACCATTTGAAGTAAATGTTGCTGTAGCACCTACATATTCGTCAATGGAGGGAGTGCCATCGGCATTTAAATCTTTATAGATACTCAATTCAACTCCGTTTATTCCAAATTCTCCATTTTGAGGTTCAAATTGACCATCATTATCGGATTCGAACCAAACTTGATTGCCAAGGCTCAAATTACCACTGGGTAATAACAATCCTGCATCGATAGTGGAATCAAACTCACCGGCTAGCAACGTTACTATATGTGTAACACCATTTAATAGACCTGCGGATGTATCTGCATCAGAATCAATTGAAACATCACTACCCGAATTAAGAGAGGTAAAATTAGTAGAGGTTGGTGGTAATATAAATTGTACAAAATATGGCACACCTGGCGAGAGTTGATCGAATTCATAATAGCCAGGAATTCCATTAGCATCATCACTGGTTGCACGTACAGCTACTAAAGTATCGGTAGCAGGATCAGCCATAGAATCACCATCATCAACAAAAAGGTTGACTGTTATGCCATTCACACCGTCAAATGGAGATTCATTTTGCAACCCATCCGAGTTTCTATCGAACCACACATAATTTCCTAATGCAGCTGGTATTGGAGGGAAAAGACCGATATCCAGGTCTAGATTTTCATCTAAAACACCAAGTGTTACCACTGAGGTACAGCTGGTTGCCGGGTTCATATCTGAATCCAACGTATCATTCATCCCCTGATTTGCGATTGTCGCAGCAAAAGTAGCTGGTACATCGGCACAGACATAGTAATCACCGGCAGCCAAACCAGGAAAGAGATACCAGCCAGGATTTCCCATTGGGCCATTCATTGTGATGGTGGTTGCTAATTGCACATCATCAAAAGTTCCAGGTACGCCATCAGTACCAGGGGCAAACAGGAACATCTGTACATTATTTAAACCCGTATTTCCGTCATTCTGTATACCGTCGGTATCATTGTCAACCCAAACGTAGTTGCCTAAAGATGATGCTGGACAATTACCGAATGCCAACCCAATTTTATTAGGTTCAGCTCCAAGTGGTGTTCCAAAATCACTTCTTAATGCCTGCCATGCAAATGAATTAAAAGCTTGTTCTCCTGCAGTAGGAATATTGGCAGGAGCCGTCATATTAAAGGTAAAGTCCAGTGTATCCTGTGATACCAATGCTTGCGAGCCAAAATCAAGCTTAAAAGATTTAGTATCTGTAATAGGTGTAGGTGGTACAGTTGTCCAGTTTGGAATGTCACAACCCGTTGTAGGACCGCCTACTTCTCCACGGCAGGGGTTTCCAGAAGTACTGTAAAAAACAGCAACCCCTGGTGGTCCCACAATAGGGGAAACCAATAAAGGTTCCCATTGGGATCCACGTGGACTAATATCCACTACTCCAGTGTCTCCAATATGAGGCAATATATCAACTAAAGTAAAGGAATCCATCGTGACTGTACCAGTATTCTGAACACTCAATTTATATGGAAAAGCACCACCATTTAAGGTTCCAGAAGATGAACCTGTAAAGCCACCATCACAGGTACCTTCTACAATTTTTGCTGATATCAACTGAGCTACTGGCAGAACACTGACTGAATCCGTACGACCACAAAGGTTTTCTGTAATATCTGCATCATTATCCAGATCCAATATATCTACAACAGTACTTTGACTACATCTTTGATCAAGAGTTGGGTCGTCGTGTTGCATATCAAAACGATTATCCAAATTACCTAATTGTGCACCATTTCTCACAGTTGTATCAAAGTTAATATCTGCATATGTCCCTACAGGTAAATTCCCTGCACCTATATTCCAACTCCATCTAAGCAGAATACGACCGCTATTGCCAAAGTTAGCAATTTGTTCAAAGTTATCTGGTGCAGCTATACCTGACGTAGCTGGGTTAAATACATAATTACCTGCGTATTCCAAATCAAGTGGTAATAAATCAGTTAAAGTCAGTTGTTCCAAAGGCAATGGTATACTTGAATTTACATGGCTACGTGCCCGCAAACGCCAATTAATGGTATCACCTCCAACATAGGGACCATTATTTGTAATATCATCCTTATCTGGATCAAACTGGATAAAATCATTACTGACATTAAATGATGAGCATCTTGTATTTGTAGTGAGTGGTGTCCCCAGAGGGTAATCTGCATCAAGGTCTGCACAGTTCTGTATTGTATCACCAATATTTACATTTGCACCAAGATTATCTGGCGATATGATTTCTCCAAATATTCGTGGCCTGTTTGAAGAACTAGTCGCATCCATTCCCGGAGCTGCAGTGCCATAAAGCCAACGAATATGGGTAATGTATTCAGCTCCGATAAGACCAGGTGCTGGCATATTTAGTGTTGTATTGGTATTTCTATTAGGGGAACTGCCCCATAAGGCCCAAACACCAGGTACTGTATTTTTTTGGTATTCTATCTGTACTCCAATGCCAACGGCAAAATCTGACAGGTTATTGTTGTATCGACCAGTTCTCACTCTATTCACAGAAAACTCAACAGGTAATGTATCTAACACTATCATGTTTTCCAGGTCGACATTCCCAGTATTGCGAGGGCGCATAAAATAGTAGAACTCCTGATTGAGAGCTGCTGGATTTGGGCCGCCTCTACTTTTTACAAAACTGATTCCTGGATTAGGTACAAAGATAACAACGTTATGATTGCGATTACCTACTCCAAAATTTTGTGGCGGTTCACCTAAAGGGTCGCCATCAGCAGTAAAACTGTTCGTCACATTATCACCATTGCTAAAATCAACACTCTCATATTGAACCCTCACGGTAATATCACGATTTTGACCCGCATTGACACTTAAGCCTGACCAAATTAAAGTTGGCACCTTGCTGCCCACACATCCTGGTTCACAATCTGCGGCTGGAGTAGCCCCCAGAAAAATAGGTGGGTTAGGGTTTAAATCACCCAAAGGTAAAGTATCCGTAAAGGTTAGATTACTGACATTGAGTTCACCATTATTATTTGCTCGCAAGCGATAGCGTGTTTGCAAATCCAAAGGGGATGGGTTAGTCAATAATGTTTTGCTGAGATTAATACTTACATTGGCTACCGCTGTTACATCAACTGTATTGGTTGGAAAGCTTCCCACGGTTGTCTCAAGATTAATACCATCAGCCGTATTGCTGGCCAATGTGCCATTTGGAGTCGTTCCAACGGGGAAACGAACATTAATAGTAACATCGCCTGCATTTCCTGCCGTGAGTGGAGAGTTCATAATAAACTCCACTGTTCCATTTGAACCAACCCCCGGCGCATTAACTGATGCAACATCAGAGGTTACTGCATGTCCCAGATAAACGACTTCTGGAGGCAAGACATCCACTATTCTGGCATTAAGGCAGTCACCTACTGTATTACTGCAACTATAACTTAATACATAGGTGAAAGTTTGACCCGTCTGCTTGGTATTTCCAGGATCTACCTGCACCACTGCTTTGGTTAATGCTGCATAAAGTGCTGTTGATGACAACAAAAGCATAACAGCTAGCAGCGTAATTTTTAGTATTCTATGATTGATTTGTAACAATTTATTCCCCTTCCGAATTGAATTATTCGCTGATATTATAGTTTTTAAATAGTCTGTAAATAAAATAATTAACAAATTAATAATTATTTACAAAGTTCTGAAAATTTATTTACATAAACACAAATATAAGCATTAAAAATAGAATATCAGTTAACACCGAATTAAATAAATCGGCATTCTGACAAAATTTGTCCACTTGTTTAAAATTACTTCTACAATTGACGCATATCAATTATTTTCCTTTTGATTTTTGCTTTAATGATATCTGTTTACAATTATCTGATATTCATGAAAAAATTTGATGTCGCTATTATTGGTGCTGGTCCTGCGGGACTCAGTTTTGCCAACTCTCTGTCTCAATCTGGATTAAACATTGCTGTGCTTGAGTTACAGGGTTTAAACGCTATTGAAGACCCTAAACCTGATGGACGCGAAATTGCCTTAACTCACCTTTCTTTAAAAATCATGAAACGGTTGGGTATTTGGGATAAAATTCCCCAAGAACATATTTCATATATTAAAAAGGCCCATGTTTTTGATGGTGATTCTGATTATACTTTGAAATTTGATACCGAAAAATCTGATCTTGAAGAGCTGGGCTATATGGTGCCCAATTTTAGTATTCGTAAAGCCTGTTATGATGCCGTGAAAGCCAAGGAAAATGTCACCATACTCAATAATCTTAAAGTGAACTCAATTTTGGCAGGAGATAAAAACAGTGTTGTCTGTTTTGAAAATGGTGAACAACTCAGGGCCAAGTTGGTTGTTGGTGCTGATAGTCGTTTTTCTGCTACCCGTAGAATGATGGGGATTTCTGCCGATATGCATGACTTTGGTCGTTCCGCCTTAGTTTGTCGCATGAGTCATGAAGGTTCACACGAGCAAACAGCTTCTGAATGCTTCCATTATGAACGTACGTTAGCTGTTTTGCCACTAAACGATAATATCTCTTCCATTGTTATCACCTTAAAATCTCCAGACGCCGCTCATGTTTTATCCATGAGTGATGAAGAGTTTAATACCGATGTTGCCAACAGATTTGGCAATAAACTGGGCAAAATGAAACTTATAGGTAAGCGTTTTAATTATCCTTTGGTTGCCACATATGCCAATAAATTTCATGCCAAGAGATTCGCACTGATTGGAGATGCGGCAGTTGGCATGCACCCTGTTACTGCTCATGGTTTTAATTTAGGCTTAAGAAGTCAGGATACCTTAACGAATTTGATTATTGATGCACTTAATAAAGGTGAAGATTTTGCCAGTGATACATTATTACGCAAATATAATCGCCGACACCGCAATGTTTCCAGACCACTGTATCTTGGTACAAACGGTATTGTTGGGCTATTTACCGATGACAGACCCATTGCCAAACTGGTCAGAAAAGGAGTGTTGAGAGTTGGCAACAAATTTCCGCCGATTAAAAAATTCATAACTCATCAATTAACTGAAGATAATAATTCTTCAGTCTTGAAAAGCTTTCTACCCGGTTGATTTTTATGTGATAATACGTGAATGGAAAACCATCAATATTTCGTTAAAAAGACTTATCAATTAGCTCAAAGTGCTCAGAAGCATGGTAATCACCCCTTTGGTGCTTTACTGGTAATAGATGAAAAAATCGTTTTATCGTCTGAAAACACGGTTATCAGTGACAATGATATAACCAAACATGCCGAATTGAATTTAGTCAGTCTCGCCACACAGCAATTGACAACAAAATTACTGGGCAAGACTATACTTTATACCAGTACAGAACCTTGTGCTATGTGTTCTGGCGCCATTTTTTGGGCTGGTATTTCTACCGTTGTTTATGGTTGTTCCGCTAAAAAGCTGGGAGAAATTACCACCGGTTCTTTTGTAGTACCCTGTAAGGATATATTTAACTATGGAACCAGAGAAACTGCTGTTATAGGCCCCATATTAGAAACCCAAGGTGCGGATATTCATCGAGGTTTTTGGAAATGAAAATATGGGTAGATGCTGATGCCTGTCCCAATGTCATCAAAGACATTATCTTTCGGGCGGCTAATAGAACAGAAACATTTGTTACTTTAGTGGCCAATCAGTACATACAGACACCTCGATCTAAATTTATCACTGCCGTACAGGTTCAACAAGGCTTTGATGTGGCCGATGATGAAATTGTCAAACGTTTAAATGCTGGCGATTTAGTTGTGACTGCCGATATCCCTTTAGCATCGGATGCCATTGCCAAAGGTGCCCTCGCCCTCAATCCACGTGGTGAACTTTATACCAATGAAAATATTAAAGCCAGATTACAAATGCGCAATTTTATGGAAACCCTCCGCAACAGTGGTGTCGATACTGGGGGGCCAGCAGCTTTAAACCACCGTGACCGAGAGAAGTTTGCCAATTGCCTAGATAAGCTTTTGTTGGGTTTATAATTTCAAGCTACTAATTTTATCAATTATTAATCGTGTTGTTGTCGAAGTACCTGTAGAAAATCAATAATAGCACGGTGGCAGAGACAAGGCATACCTTGTCTCTGCGTGATTATTAAAGGACCCTCTTTCCAAATATATCTGTGCCAATTCTAACCATGGTTGAACCACAGGCAATAGCAGCTTCTAAATCCGATGACATACCCATTGACAAGGTGTCAACAGCAATAATTTCTTGCATTTGCTGAAAAACATTTTGGCATATTTTAAATTGTGCTTTCTGTTCAGAATAAATTGATGTTGGTGCAGGAATAGACATCAAACCACGAATACTTAAATGTTCAAACTCCGCATGTTTGGCACATATTGATAATAACTCAGGGGCACTCAAACCTCTTTTACTGTCTTCACCACCCACTTTAAGTTGTAACAGGATATTGAGTTGTTTTTGATCTACTGCTCTTTGCCTGTTTAACCTAGTTAATAGCTTAACAGAGTCAACAGACTGAACCCAGGAAAAATATTGGGCAATATATTTAGTTTTGTTTGATTGTATTGGCCCAATGTAATGCCATTGAATATCCAGATCTGATAACTGTTCTATTTTATCAATCGCTTCCTGAATATAACTTTCTCCAAACATCCTCTGACCCATGTTATATAATTGTACGATTTTTTCAAGCGGTTGCTTTTTGCTTACGGCTAATAAATCTATAATACTAGAATTATCAGTATTCTGGTTGGATGAATTAACTCGATTTTTCACTGAATTAAAGCGTTTTTCTAGGGACATATTCATAAGATTTGATAAAAAAACATATTTTAACGTCTTTTAACTATAAATAAACAATATTTTCTTTGTGCTTAACTTATTTCCAGTTAAAATACTCGCCTTTTTGTAATCCGAACATTTGGAGATAGTAAATAATGCCTAGCGTAAAAGTAAGGGACAATGAGCCGTTTGATATAGCTCTTAGACGTTTTAAGCGTTCTTGTGAAAGAGCGGGAACTTTAGCAGAATCACGTAAAAGACAGTTCTACGAGAAACCAACCCAAGAACGTAAAAGAAAGCGTGCTGCAGCTGTAAAACGTACACAACGTCAAGCTAGCAGACAAAGAATGCGTAAACGCATGTACTAAACTGATAAAAGATTAAACAACAGGTTAAATATCTATTATGTCTTTAAAGTCAAATATTATAGATGATATGAAAAATGCCATGCGGGCAAAAGATAAGAAGCAACTGGGAACAATCCGACTGCTTACAGCTGCCATCAAGCAAATCGAAGTTGATGAACGCAAAGAATTATCTGATGCTGACGTGGTTGCGATTGTCGTTAAAATGGTTAAACAACGTAAAGATTCTACCAAACAATATCAAGATGCCAACAGGCATGATCTTGCCGATCAGGAAATTTATGAGATTGGTGTACTGGAAAAATATCTACCAGAGCAACTTTCAGAAGATGATATTGAAGATTTAATCAAAAAAGCCATTGCCTCAACCGATGCAAAAGGCATGCAAGACATGGGCAAAGTCATGGGCTTACTGAGACCTGATTTAGCTGGTCGCGCAGATATGGGTTTAGTTAGCCAAAAAATTAAAGCTTTATTGCAAGCTTAGTTAACTATTTCACAATTTTATGCACACATGGATGTGTGTTAAAATTGTCTTACCTAACACTTCTTCGCTCTAATGGCAAATATTCCTTCAGAATTTATTGATCAGTTATTAGACAGAATTGATATCATTGATGTCATTTCGCCTCACGTCACCCTCAAAAAAGCAGGCAAGGATTATCAGGCCCTGTGTCCATTTCATACCGAGAATACCCCGTCATTTACTGTGAGCCAGAACAAACAATTTTATCACTGTTTTGGTTGTGGCAAGCATGGTTCAGCCATTGGTTTTATGATGGAATTCGAAGGAATGGACTTTGTAGATTGTATTGAAACCTTAGCACAATCCGCAGGAATGAGCGTACCCCACCAGGGAAACTATCAAAACAACAATCAAAGCAAAAACTTGTATGAAGTGGTAGAAAATGCCAATCGTTACTTCGTAAATGGCTTAGAAAAATCTGAATTTGCACAAAACTACATAAAAGATCGCGGAATTTCACCTGACGTTAGTCAAATTTTTCAAATTGGTTTTGCTCCTGACAGCTGGAATGGTTTGCTAAATAGAGCTCAAAATAACAATCAAGGCGAATTAATGAAAGCGGGCTTAATCGTGCAAAATGATAACGGCAAAATTTATGACAAGTTTCGTGGACGTATTATGTTTCCCATTCAGGATAAACGTGGGCGAGTCATTGCTTTTGGTGGGCGTGCCGTATTAGCCGATCAAAAACCCAAATATTTAAATTCACCAGAAACTCCTTTATTTCATAAAGGCAAAGAACTATATGGTTTAAATATTGCCAGAAAACATAGTAAGGTAAAAAGCATTATAGTTGTTGAAGGCTATATGGATGTTATCGCCCTACACCAAGCGGGCTTTAAAAATAGTGTTGCCACCTTAGGCACCGCAACCAGCCAGCACCACATCGTTACGTTACTACGCAGTTACGAAGAAATTACTTTTTGTTTTGATGGCGATAAGGCTGGTAGAGAAGCAGCCTGGAAAGCACTGATCATTTCTTTGCCTGTTTATAGAGATGATAAAAATATCAAATTTTTATTTCTACCCAATGAACATGACCCCGATACTTATGTAAAAGAATTTGGGCACGACGCCTTCCAAAAGCAGCTAGATCATTCATTGTCATTATCAAATTTTCTATTAAACAAATTGAAATTAAATATTGACTTAAACTCCATCGATGGCAGAGCCAAGTTTATCGACAAAAGCGAAGCCTTCGTCACAGAGCTACCCAAAGGTCAATTCAGAAAACTGTTAATAGAAGAAATCAGCCATATAAGCAAAACCAGAATTGATTTTAACATTAAAAACCAGACACCTAAAATTCAGAGCATTGACCAGTGGACACCCGTTAGAAAAACGATAGCTATACTGCTAAACAAACCAGGATTAGTCATTAATTTGCCAGAAAATCTCAGATTTAAACAATTAAAGTTAAATGGTGTAAATATTCTGGCTGAAATAGTTGATTTTTGTCGTCTTAACCCTCATATTAGCACGGCTGCGTTACTGGAGAATTTCAGGCAACATAATGCTTATTCACATTTAAGTTCGTTGGTGACTGTTTCACTTAACTTAAATGATGAACAATTGTTACTGGAGTTAAATGATATCAAAAATTATTTTGAAAAAGTGATTCAAAAGAATATGATAGGAGACTTGCGAAATAAGCAGGCTCAAAACGGTTTGACTGCAGCAGAGAAAACTCAATTGGTTGAATTACTAAGCAACCAAATTAGATAACAGAGACGCTTACAACATAACAAATTTTGTAAAACCCTCTCATTAAACATACTATATATTTATGGAACAACAGCAAGAAACGACGAACACGCCAGTAGATTCACAATCTCAAATGAAATTATTGATTCTCAAGGGTAAAGAACAAGGCTATTTAACCTACGCAGAAATCAACGACCATCTACCAGATGATATTGTAGAAACCGAAATGGTAGAAGATGTCATTCAGATGATTAATGACATGGGTATTCAGGTCTATGATGAAGCGCCCGATGAGGACACCATTTTACTCAATGATGAAGCAGCCAAAGAAGATGATGACACGGCAACTGAAGAAGCCATGGCAGTACTATCAGCAGTTGATGCAAACATTGGTAGAACAACAGACCCCGTACGTATGTATATGCGTGAAATGGGTTCAGTCGAGTTACTTTCGAGAAAAGAAGAAATTGCCATTGCTAAAAGGATAGAACGCAGTGCACATTTTATTATTGAAGCCATCGCCAAATTTCCTAAAACTGCTGAAACCATGCTTGAAGAACTAGAAGACATGGAAGTAGAAGGATTTAAAATGCCTGATGTAGTATTGGACATATATAATCCTCATGAAGAAGCTGTTATCCCGAAGGTCAAAAAACCAACTGACGTAGTTGAAGAAAATGACGAGGAAGAGGAAGAAGAGGAAGAGGAAGATCAAGGCCTGGATCCTGCCGAAGTCAAATCAAGATTAATTGCAGTGAGGAAAATATACAATAAATTTCTTAAATCTGTTGAAAGTAGTGGGTTGGCACAAAGTATTCAGAAAAAATATCTCGCACAAATATCAGAAGTATTGGTGGAATTTAAATTCTCAGTGAGATTAAATGCCAAATTTAATATGCAGGTGAAAATTGCTCAAGAAAATATTCGTTATATTGAAAGACGTATCATGAATATATGTACCGAGCAATGCAATATGCCCCGAGGCAAATTTATTCGCTCATTTATTGGTAAAGAAGCCAATATTGAATGGATAGATGGAATCATAGATAGCAATGAGAAATACGCAACACTACTGGCTGTCTACAAGGATGAAATAGTAAAACTTCAAACAAAAATGAAATTTTTGGAGACGCGCTATAAGTTGACGATTCCTGAGATTAAAGAAATAAACAGAAACATCACAGTAAATGAAGCGAAATCTCGCAGAGCTAAAAAGGAAATGATCGAAGCCAATCTCAGATTGGTAATTTCTATTGCTAAGAAATATACCAACCGTGGCTTACAGTTTTTAGACCTGATCCAAGAAGGCAACATCGGCTTGATGAAAGCTGTTGAAAAGTTTGAATATCGTCGTGGTTATAAATTTTCAACTTATGCCACATGGTGGATTCGTCAGGCTATCACTCGTTCAATTGCAGATCAGGCACGTACCATACGAATTCCTGTACACATGATAGAAACCATTAATAAGTTAAACCGCGTATCACGTCAATTATTACAAGAAAAAGGCCGTGATGCTACAGCAGAAGAGCTTTCAGAAATATTAGAAATGCCAGTTGACAAGGTGCGCAAGGTGATTAAGATTGCCAAAGAGCCAATCTCTATGGAAACACCTATTGGTGATGATGAAGATTCACATTTGGGTGATTTTATCGAAGATGGTAACATCTTATCACCTTTAGATTCAGCTACTGTTAACGGTCTGACCAATACAGTTACTTCATTATTGGAAGGCTTAACACCAAGAGAAGCCAAAGTGCTACGTATGCGTTTTGGTATCGACATGAATACTGATCACACACTTGAAGAAGTAGGCAAGCAGTTTGATGTAACCCGTGAGCGTATTCGTCAGATTGAAGCCAAGGCTTTGCGTAAATTAAGACACCCTAGTCGTTCTGAATTATTACGTGGCTTTATGAATTTGTAAAAATTTTAAACTTTAATAAGATCAAAGGCAGCTATTTAGCTGCCTTTTTTAGTTCAGATTGACTGGTGATTTAGAATTAACTACGTAACCCAATACCTTTATTTAAAATATACAAACACAGGCTTGTCAATACCACCACAAAAGACAGTATAATTCCATACGCCACATAAATATTGACATCACTAACCCCAAGAAACCCATATCTGAAAGCATTTACCATATAGAGAACAGGGTTGAATTTTGAGACTGTCTGCCAAAACTCAGGCAATAAAGAGATAGAATAAAACACCCCCCCAAGATAAGTAAGCGGAGTTAATATAAAAGCAGGTATTATGGCAATATCATCAAATTTAGTGGCTAAACAGGCATTAACAAATCCTGCTAAAGCAAAAACAACAGAGGTTAAAACCAACGTGGATAGAACTATCCAAATATTGTAGACATGTATTTCAGTAAAGAATAAAGCAATTACAGTAACAATACCACCAACCAGCAAACCACGTGAAAGCGCTCCAAAGACATGACCAAATAATATAACATAATTAGGCATAGGCGAAACCAGCATTTCCTCGACATGCTTGCTAAACTTGGCACCGAAAAAAGAAGACACTATATTACCATACGAATTGGTGATAACTGACATCATCACTAAACCAGGAACAATAAAAGACATATAGTCAAACCCGTCCATTTGCCCTATTCTCTTACCTATTAAATTACCGAAGATAACAAAATAGAGTGTCATAGTCATCGCTGGTGGCACAATGGTCTGAGTCCAAATACGCAGTATTCTGACAATTTCTTTTCGACTCAGTGTGTATAAAGCTGTTAATGTTGAATGACTCATGCCGCATTCTCCGATTCATTTGCGTGTTCATTTTTTCCATGTGTCATTTTAAAGAATAATTCTTCCAGTCGATTAACTTTATTTCGCATAGACAAGACCTTATAACCTAACTCATCAATTTTCTTAAAAACATCATTTAATGCCTGTGATTTATGTACATCTATTTGTATTGAATTATCATCCGTAATTTCAGCCTTTAGGCACTGTAACAATTTTTCATTAGGCTCCCTGTCAAGATCCAGTATAAATGTCTCAATATCAAGAGTGGTCAACAGTTGCTTAATGGTGGTATTTTTAATGATTTCACCATGATTGATAATGGCAATATTCTTACATAACTGCTCAGCTTCTTCCAAATAATGAGTGGTTAGAATAATGGTTGTGCCAGCAGCACTAATCTGTTTAACAAATGCCCACATAGATCTTCTGATTTCAATATCGACACCTGCTGTCGGCTCATCCAAAATCAACAAGCGGGGCTCATTCATCATGGCTCTAGCTATCATAAGCCTACGCTTCATACCACCAGAAAGGCTTCTTGACATGGTCTCTTTCTTTTCCCACAATTGCAGATGTTTTAAATATTTTTCTGCTCTTGCAATGGCTTCCTTTCGTGGCACACCATAGTATCCAGCTTGGTTCACCAAGATATCCATTGGCTTTTCAAACATATTAAAATTAAACTCTTGAGGAACCAGCCCAATATGCGATTTCACTTTATTACGCTGCATGGTTAATGAGTCTCCAAACACTTCAACTTCGCCTGAGCTGGCATTAACCAGTGACGAAATAATACCTATTAAGGTAGATTTCCCCGCACCATTTGGGCCAAGTAAAGCAAAAATTTCACCTGCTTCCACCTCTAAATCCAGGCCTTTTAAAGCCACCGTGCCATTTTTGTAAGTTTTTTTAAGATTGCTAACTTTTAAAGCTATTGTCATGTTTTTTTTCGAAATTATAATATCGAGACTATATTAGGTCATATCTAACAAAAATCAAATATTAAATGATATTTATCTGGTTTGATAATCTATTCTGATTTAACCCTAGTCCCGATATAGAAACACGAATTAGAGCGCAAACCATTGGTGAGTATAATGAAGATAAAAAATACCGAGCCACCTTATCGGTGATGTGGCATTTTTTAGGTTTGCTAGATGTAATAAGGGGTTGTGTTATAAACGTATTTTTTTATCGGGATTGGGGTTTAACTAAACAATAAGTAAACAAGCCACCTTCCTGTCTTCAGCAACCAGAATATTATAAGTTCTGGCAGCAGATTTATTATTCATGACTTCAAAGCCCACGTTTTGAACGGCAATAGGATTAAGTAGCTCTACAGCAGGAAAAGTGTGAATTGTTCCAGAGCCAAAAATAATAATTTCTGGTTTTGACAACAATAACTTATCAACATGATCTGCTGATAAATCACTTATATTGTGTAAATCTAGATCTAAAATGAGCTCATTATTACTGACAATACATGACTGTTGTAAAGTCTTTTCATTAACAACAATTGATTGATCATTAACAGTCTTAATTATATTGACATCATTATTGTGATTTTGATGAAGTTTCATTACTATGACTAGCGTGGTAATTCAAACTGTGGGTCATCTGGGTTTCGGCGAAATATTGTTAGTGTTTGGCCAATGGCATGTATTTTTTCAGCGCCAGTTTGCTCGATTATCTTTGCAATAAAATCAGTTCTGGTTTCTTTATCCATACGAATCTTGATTTTTATTAATTCATGCCTATCCAAAGCAATATCAATTTCTGTCATGATGTTTTCAGTTAAACCTTTATCCGCAATCATAACAACAGGTCTTAATTCATGGCTTACGCCCCTTAAAAATTTTATCGCATGTTTATTCATTAGTAATTTAATATCTTTATTCTTTATGTTAATGTTGCATTTTAACAGCCAAACCCAAACATTTCATAGAAGAATTGAATTTTCGGGATAAATGGTAAAGAAGGTTAAGCAGATACTGCTGACAATATGTTTTTTTCAATTAATAAGTTCATGCATAAAATAGTTAGGTTAACATATGGCAAGAAGTAAAAGTTCCAATAATTGGTTGCGCGAACATTTTGACGATCATTGGGTCAAACTGTCACAGGAGAAAGGCTATAGAGCACGCTCAGCTTTTAAATTAGAGGAACTACATAACAAAGATGGCCTGCTTAGCAATGTTAAAAATATTGTGGATTTAGGTTGCGCTCCAGGCGGCTGGTGTCAGGTAGCAAGAAAAATAGCACCTAATAACACCCGAATCATTGGTATGGATATTTTGAAAATGGAAGAAATTGAAGGCGTAGAGTTTATTCAGGGCGATTTTAGAGAAGATTCTATACTGGAGGAGTTACTATCTTTAGTCGGTACAGACAAAATAGATCTTGTAATGTCGGATATAGCCCCCAATCTTAGTGGAGTGTTTGCAGTTGATCAGCCTCGTATTATGTATTTGGCTGAGTTAGCACTGGATTTTTGTTTTCAATGCTTAAAACCAAACGGTAATTTTGCGGTCAAAATATTTCAGGGTGAAGGCTTTGATACATATTTAGTCGAGTTACGAAAAAGTTTTAAAAAAGTTGTGATACGAAAACCCAAAGCATCACGACCAAGAAGCCGAGAAGTCTATGCTGTTGCATTAGGTTTCAAAGGATAAGTTTATAGTCAGTAAAAAATATTAGGAATTAATTTTGAATAATGTCACAAAAAATTTAGTTTTATGGGTGGTTGTAATACTGGTACTTTTATCAGTCTTTAATACCATTGTGCAACAATCGGAAGACTCATCAGAAGTAACATACACCAAATTCTATGAAATGTTGCAAGCTGGGCAAATCAGATCTGTTAATATTAACAGTACGACCAGTGTGCATAAAATTATTCATGCTGAAGCATTAAATGGTCAACATCTTATCGTTAATGCACCAAATGATGAAAAACTCACCGATGAATTAATCGCACAGGGCGTTGATGCCAAATACTTGCCTGCTCCTGAGGACAGTGTTTTATTGAGAATATTTGAAACCATTTTCCCGATTATTTTACTCGTTGGGTTGTGGTTCTTTATCATGCGTCAGATGCAAGGTGGTGGAGGTAAAGGTGGCGCCATGAGTTTTGGTAAATCCAAGGCGAAGTTACTGTCTGAGGATCAAATAAAAGTGACCTTTGCTGATGTGGCTGGTATTGAAGAAGCCAAAGAAGAAGTCGAAGAACTGGTTGAGTTTTTACGTGATCCTGGTAAATTTCAAAAATTGGGTGGACACCTCCCCAGAGGTGTATTGATGGTTGGCGCACCTGGTACTGGCAAAACATTGTTGGCAAAGGCCATAGCTGGCGAAGCCAAAGTTCCATTCTTTACCATATCTGGTTCTGACTTTGTAGAAATGTTTGTTGGTGTTGGTGCGTCACGTGTACGAGACATGTTTGAACAGGCTAAAAAGAACTCTCCCTGTATTATCTTTATTGATGAAATTGATGCTGTCGGAAGACAGCGTGGTGCAGGTATGGGTGGCGGTCATGATGAGCGCGAACAGACATTAAACCAGTTATTGGTAGAAATGGACGGTTTTGAGGGCAACGAAGGTGTGATTGTTATCGCTGCTACAAACAGACCAGATATCCTCGATTCCGCATTATTACGTCCTGGTCGTTTTGACAGACAGGTTGTTGTGCCATTACCAGATATTTTAGGTCGCGAGGCCATCTTAAAGGTTCACATGAAAAAAGTACCACTATCTGACGATGTTAAGCCTAAAATGTTAGCAAGAGGTACTCCTGGATTTTCAGGTGCTGATTTAGCAAATTTAGTCAATGAAGCCGCTCTATTTGCAGCCAGGCTAAACGCAAAAGAAGTTAATATGGAAGACTTTGAAAAAGCAAAAGACAAAATTATGATGGGCGCTGAGCGTAAGTCAATGGTTATGGATGATCATGACAAAAAAGTCACAGCCTATCATGAAGCTGGTCATGCGATTGTTGGGTTTTTATCACCTGAACACAATCCTATCTATAAGGTGACAATTATCCCCAGAGGAAGATCTCTGGGTGTAACAATGTCTTTACCAGTTAAAGATGAAATTTCCATAAGTAAAACCAAATTAGAGTCACAAATAGCCATGGCTTATGGTGGTAGAATTGCAGAAGAATTATTAGGTGGCAAGGATGCTATTTCGACGGGTGCATCCAGTGATATTCAACAGGCAACTAGCATTGCCAGAAACATGGTGACCAAATGGGGTTTTGGGGATGGTCTGGGACCAATGCTTTACTCTGAGGATGAAGGCGAAGTATTTTTAGGGCGTCAGGTCACTCAACATAAAAACTTGTCTGATGCCACAGCCAAGTTAATTGATGATGCGATTAAGAAGATCATTGATATCAATTACAGTAAAGCAACCAAGTTATTAACCGACAATATTGATAAACTACACATAATGTCTGAAGCATTAATAAAATATGAAACATTAAATAATGATCAGGTTACCGAAATTATGGAAGGTAAAGAAATAACGCCGCCAGATGGCTGGGATGATGACGATACACCAATCAAGCCCAACACACCTAAAAAAGAGGGTGAAAGTAAGCAGAATAAAGATGACATTGGTGATGAAGCCACATCAAGTTAAATTTACTTAGCTGTGAATAAATATAAAATAATGGGGGTCATCAATGTGACCCCCGATTCATTTTCAGATGGTGGTAAATTTCATAATAGTCATCATGCCATAATACAAGCACAAGAATTAATTAAACAGGGAGCCGATATTATTGATATTGGTGGTGAATCTACCCGTCCTGGAGCAGATGCGGTTAATCCTGATGAAGAAATAAAACGGGTTATCCCTGTTATTAAAGAACTAAGAAACAAAAATCCTAATATAACCATCTCCATAGATACATCAAAACCACTGGTCATGAAAGCAGCCATTACAGCTGGAGCAAATTTCATAAACGATGTTCATGCCTTACAAAATAAAGACTGTTTAAATATTGTTGCCAAATCTCATCTACCTGTTTGTCTGATGCATAAACTAGGTCAACCAAAAACCATGCAACAACATGCAAAATATAGCAATGTTTTGACCCATGTCATGGATTTTTTTCATCAGAGAGTAGATAATTGTCTATCCGCGGGAATCAAGCGTGAAAATATCATACTTGATCCAGGTATTGGTTTTGGCAAAACTTTAGAGCACAATCTCACTTTACTTAGAAACATTAAACAATTAAAATCATTAGGATTTCCCATACTAATTGGTGTATCTCGGAAAAGCATGATTGGTGAAATTCTCAATGCTGATGTTAGTGAGAGATTATATGGAAGTTTGGCTGTTGCACAGTTTGCTTATACAAACGGAGCGGAATATATACGGGTTCATGATGTGAAAGCGACTGCTGATGTGCTTAAAATAACGCAAACATTGCTTAGCTAGAGTAGTTTCTGAAAAAAGGAAGCTATTAAATATAAGTAAAAAGCAACTATTCAGCGAGTTTAAACTTATAGCTATTTTCCAAAATACGCTGAATAGATACCTAAATAGTTAAATTAAATAAGATTCCTGCCTTTGCAGGAATAATGAGATAGAAAAACAAGAATAATGAGACGAAATTTAATATGATAGAAAAAAAATATTTTGGAACCGATGGAATCAGAGGTAAAGTTGGCGGATCAATCATGACTGCCGAATTTGCCCTTAAGCTTGGACGCGCAGCTGGTGTGGTATTAGGTAAGCATTCACCATCAAACACTATCATCATAGGCAAAGACACACGTATCTCTGGTTATATGCTTGAGTCAGCCCTGGAGGCAGGTCTGTCATCTGCAGGGACCAACTGCTTATTACTTGGGCCAATGCCAACTCCAGCCATTGCCTGGATGACCCGCTCCATGCACGCCAGTGCAGGAATTGTTATCAGTGCCTCGCACAATCCCTATTATGATAATGGTATCAAGTTTTTTGATCATAACGGTGAAAAGCTTTCAGACCAACTGGAGTTAGAAATAGAAAAAGAGCTGATCAAGGAATTTATAACCGTTTCTAGTGAAAATTTAGGTAAGGCCAGACGAATTGATGATGCCGCAGGGAGATATATCGAATTTTGCAAAAGCACCTTCCCAAGACAGCAAAGCCTGGCGGGATTAAAAATCGTTGTCGATTGTGCAAATGGAGCCACTTATCATATTGCACCGCAAGTCTTTTCCGAACTGGGCGCAAATGTGACCGTGGTAGGAAACAAACCAGATGGTATCAATATTAATCAGGACTGCGGTTCAACCGAGCCACAAAATTTACAGGAAAAAGTACTGGAAACGGGTGCCGATCTGGGCATCGCCCTGGATGGGGATGGAGACAGAGTATTAATGGTTGATCATTATGGCGAAGTGATAGATGGAGACCAGCTTATTTTTATAATCGCCAAACATCTACATAAAAACAAAAAACTCAATGGTGGAGTTATTGGCACGCTCATGACCAATCAGGCCATGCAAGTTGGTCTGGATGATTTAGGCATTGCCTTTAAACGCGCTAATGTAGGCGACAGATATGTGCATCAGCTATTAAAGAAAAATAATTGGCATCTGGGAGGAGAATCATCAGGACATATTCTTAACCTTGAACTTGCCACAACTGGCGATGGTATTGTCAGTGCCTTGATGATACTTGAAGTAATAAAAAATGAAAATAAACGCTTAAAAGAACTGGCAGCAGAAATTCCTTTATACCCTCAAGTTTTGATAAACATCACCATAAATGATGCAAAATCTATTGCCAAAAATACCGATCTTATCGAAAAAGCCAAAGAAATTGACAAAAAACTTACGGGTAAAGGACGCACCCTAATACGTGCCTCAGGAACCCAACCCATGCTACGTGTTATGGTAGAAGCACAAGACCCTGACCTGGCTGATAAATATGCAAACCAATTAAAAACTATTGTAGAACACATTTAGGAACCTTCAATGAAACTATTATTTATACTTAGTACTTCGTTACTCATATCTTGTAACCAAAACACTCATAAATCCACAATATTAACTGCCGCAAAACCTCCAGCAATGACGGCGAATGAGCAGGCAACTACTCAAACTCAAGCACCCACTTTATTTTTAACCGAAATCAATCAACTCACTTTTGCTGGCAAGCGCTCGGGAGAAGGCTATTTTTCAGCTGATGGAACACAACTCATCTTTCAAAGTGAAAGGCTGAACGACAACCCTTTTTATCAAATTTTCAAAATGGATCTTGAGCTAGGCGATGTAGAAATGATCTCAAACGGGATAGGTAAAACCACCTGCTCATGGATACACCCAAATGGCGAACAGTTATTATATGCTTCTACACATTTAGATGCAGAGGCTAAACATAAACAGCTTGATGAGCTCGATTTCAGAGCCTCTGGTAAGGAGAGAAGATACTCCTGGGATTATGATGAAAACTACGACTTATTTGTTAAAGACAGCAAAGGCACACAGCAATTAACCACAGAAAGGGGTTATGATGCAGAAGCCAGTTATTCAGCTGATGGTCAATGGATAGCCTTTTCATCCAATCGAAATGCTTATAATGCCAAAGCACAAAATATGTCAGAAGCTGAAACCAAAACCTTTTCAATAGACCCCGCTTTTATGATGGATATTTTTATTATGAAAGCTGATGGTACTGAAGTTAAACAACTCACCACTCACAAGGGTTATGATGGTGGGCCATTCTTCTCACCCGATAGCAAAAAAATAGTCTGGCGCAGATTTTCAGCTGATGGTATGAAGGCAGAAATTTACACTATGAATATTGATGGCAACGATAAAAAACAGTTAACCCGTACAAATAACATGTCTTGGGCACCATTTTATCATCCATCACAAAAATACATTATTTATACTTCCAATAAAAATGGCTTTGCCAATTTTGAATTATATATTGTTGATACCGCTGGAAAACACCAACCTATTAGAGCCAGTAACATGGAAGGATTTGATGGCTTGCCAGTCTTTACTCCAGCAGGAGATGAACTATACTGGACCAGAAAAAAGGACAACAACAATGTCTCCCAAATATTTCGCGCCAATTGGAATCATCAGGCCGCACTTAAAGCTTTAAATATAAAATAAAGGATAATAAATGAAATTGATACTTTTACTATTAGTTGCATTACAGATTCAAGCTGCCGATGCAAAACCAACTGCTGCAATTAACTCTACAAAAATTAAAAACCATGTCATCAATCTTACAGAAATAGGTGGTCGATTAACTGGCAGTGATAGCGAGGCCAAAGCAGCTAGTTATATTGACAATGAGCTAAAAAGAATCGGCCTGCGCCCTTGGCATTCTCAAAGTTACAAGCACCCTTTCGAATTCACAGCAGGAACAAATCTAGGAAAAAATAATAGCTTAACCATCAATGGTCAGGCTCTGGAACTGAATAAAGATTACAGACCGCTGGTTTTTTCTGGTCTTGGCGATTTTGAAAAAGCTGGACTGGTGTTTGTAGGTTATGGGATTACCGAACCAGAAGGTGATAAAGCGGGTGAAAACTATGATTCATATACACATTTAGATGTGAAAGATAAATGGGTACTGATTATGCGCTTTATGCCAGAGGACATAAGCACTGAGCAGCGTATTAAAATTAACCGCTTTTCCAGCGAAAGAAATAAAGTACTCAATGCCAGACAACATGGTGCAAAAGGTGTCATTTTTGTTCACGGTCCTAACACTATCGTAAAGAAACAATTAATTCCTTTAACATTTGATGCCTCAACTGCACACGGCAGTATGCCCGTTGTATCCATAAGCAATGAAGTAGGACAAAAGTGGTTTGGTAAAATGGACAAGAACTGGAAATCTATTCAGAAAAAACTAGATGCTGGTAAGTTTGTGATGGGATTTGATATACCTGATCTACAAATATCTGCTAGCATAGATTTAATCCAGGAAAAAAAAATCGGTAAAAATGTCATTGCCTACCTAAAAGGTAGCACTAATCTACCTGCGGTTATTCTCGGTGCACATTATGACCACTTGGGCCATGGCGAAAGCTCCACATCATTAGCAAGAGCTGATGAAATGGGCTTTGTCCACCCAGGGGCTGATGATAATGCTTCTGGAGTAGCTGGCTTATTATCTATTGCAGAATATCTGCTTATGATGAAAAATGAAGGTAAGTTAACACCTAAAAGAGACATTATCTTTGCTTTCTGGTCAGGTGAGGAATTGGGTTTACTGGGATCAAATCACTTTGTTAAGACCTTTGATAAAAAAGATTTATCAGAAACATTTATGGCAAATCTTAACATGGATATGATTGGAAGATTGCGTGATGCTGCGGTAATACAGGGAACAGGCTCAAGTAGTCAATGGAATGAAATAATTGAACAACGTAATGCGCCCATTGGTCTAAACATCACTTTACAGGAAGATGCATACTTACCCACTGACGCCATGAGCTTTTATTTATTCAATGCACCTGTATTATCAGCCTTTACAGGCTCCCATGCCGAATACCATAGCCCCAGAGACACTGCTGATTTAATTAATTATAACGGCATCGCCAGAATTTCAAAACTGGTGGCACTTATTGCCAGGGGACTGTCATTACAGGAACAGCCGTTAGATTATCAAAAACAGCAACGAAAAAAAGAAAAAGGAACACGTGGCGGAATGCGAGCCTATTTGGGAACTATTCCTGATTATGCCAGTGAAGATGGCAAAGGTGTTTTATTAAGCGGCGTAACCCAAGGTTCTCCTGCCGAAAAGGCTGGACTCCAAAGTGGTGATACACTGATTGAAATAGCTGGAACAAAAATTGAAAACATCTATGATTTCACCTATATTCTACAGGCTTTAAAAGTGGGCAAAACTGTAAAAGCAAAAATAAAACGGGATGGCAAAATAATAGAGATGGAAGTAACACCCAGCTCAAGGCAGTAATTTAGACCTACAGCACAGCCATTAAATAACAAAAGCTTGTCCGAGAATAATACCCTATGCTCGGACGAGTCTCGAGGTTCTACTTCATAGGCTAATAGAGTATGTAAATCAGGTCACAACAGACAACTATTCTAGGCTCACTACAACAGCAGCTTCATGATTTCTCCAAATAACAGGAATGACATAAGATCTATGATTTTCTGGCAACTTAATTCTTTCGGTATGCCCATTAACAACAATAGGTACAGAAATCATAAACTCTGGCCCAAAATAGCTTCTGGCATTTCCCGCAATGGTATTGGCAACCTCACCTACCAAATCTGACAAAGCATCCTTGGATGTATCCAGCTCGCCAATAGTTAACAATAAATGTTTCAATAAACTCATTGGAGCAGTAAAGTAAACACAGCCTTTTTTCTTACCAGAAACACCTATAATCCCTGTAAATTCATGTGTAATGGCAATGTTCTTCTCTTCAAGATAAGGAGTTTGAACAACTGCGGGTCTGTTTGACATTTGGCTAAAATAATTTGTAGCTCCATCAATAAATACTTTTAAGTCGTTTGCATTCATATACTTAACCTTTAATTAATTTGGAGATTGCAGTTGTTAATTCTGCCTCAGTAAAAGGCTTACATAAAAAACCATGTGCCCCTTTTTGTAATGCCGCTATAGCAGTTGCTTTGTCAGAAAGTGCAGAAACAACTAAAATAATCAGGTCTGGACTTAACTTTAAGAGCTCTTCTATACATTCAGTACCATCCATGATAGGCATGGTTAAATCCATTGTAACCATTTCTGGATCGCTTGAAGCCATGAGCTCTACCGCCTCAACACCATTTTTAGCGATGCCGACTACATTTATATCAAAGTCAGTTAATGCCCTTTCAATTTTATTTCGTATTATCATCGAATCATCTACAATCATCATGTCCATCAGTTTATCTCCATGCTATTTCTTGTATCCGTTGTCTTAACCTCTGGCAGCTTAATCGTAAACTTAAAAAACTTATTATCAACACTTTTGACACTTATTCTGCCGCTCAGTTGTTTCACTAAATCAACTATCACATCCATACCAACACCTCTACCTGCATCAGTATCAATCACGCGCTTTGTTGAAAAACCAGGTTTAAATATAAGTTGAATAATTTTCTTTCTATCCCAGAGACTACTATTTTCTTTTGTAGTCAAACCTTTTTCAATAGCAGCATCCAATATTTCTTTTTCTATTAAACCTTTGCCGTCATCAGAATATTCTATAACAAGATTATTTATTGGGTCTTTTGAAAATTTAACAATAATCCGTCCTTCTTCTGCCTTATTCAATTGAACTCTGGTGAATGCTAGCTCAATACCGTGAACGATAGAGTTGCGAATCAGCTGAGTCAAAATATCATGAATGGGTTTATAGTACAATGCTGGTAATAAATGCTCATTAAATACATTTAATATCACTTTCTTATTTTGTTTATTAGCCACCGCTTGTGTAAGCACAACTAACTTTTGCGATATTTTACTCTCTTCATTATTAGCATGCGGCACTACTGAGTTAACAGGATCTATACTCTTAATTGACCCTTGTAACTCACTTAACTTGGCAATCAATGCTCTTAAAGATTCAATTTGGCTCATAAATTCATCCAACTTGATGACCAGTGGCAAGAAATCTTTGCCTGATAAATTCAACTGCTGTTTCATATTTTCAAACAAATCTTCAAAATCATGTGCTTTTTGCTCAAAACTCTGCAACTCAAGCCCTGCTGCATCGCCTTTAATTCTATGCATATATCTTGAAATGCTGTTAAGCTTCTCCTGGTAAGCATTTTTACCTTTTGTTCTGTGTTGTAAAACCTGATTAATACCTCTTAATGAAACCTCTGTTTCTGATAAAAATTGTTGAAGCATATCTGGTTGAACATGTAACACCTGTAACATTAAATCAAATTGTGCCTGCGCCTTATCTTTTGACTCAGCTAATTCTTTTTCCAGTTTAACTTTTTCTGTTACATCTTCCACCTGAACTAGCAAATGTGATATTTTACTATCTTTTATAACACGACTGAATTCAAATCCCAGATGCCCAACACTCTTGTCCAGGCCCTCATCACCGAAATATACTTCGACTTCATCTAAAGGATTAAGGTCTTTTACAAGATCTGCATTAACCCTGTCTCCATAAAGAAGCTCTAGATAATCTTTCGCAGTTTGTAGTGTGTTCTCAGGCACTATCTTTCTTAGAATACTGATGAAATTTTTACCTGCTGGTTGCTCGACATTTATGATATTGGTGAGTGAGTCAGAATATTGTGTACCTATCATATAACTCCTATCCATCAAAAATAACCCATCATTGACCGTTTCAAATATTCGGTCTGTTTCATTTTTGGCTTGATCTAACTCCGCATCAGCCTGCCTTAAATGCTTCAAGAAGAATAAAACAATAAAACCAAACATAACCAAAGCAAGTAAGATACCAAAAATCTGAACATAACGAAGTATATCAGCACGCATTGTCGAGTCCTGATCAAGCGACACCGTTAAATCATTCATTAACCTTAAAAGATTAAGATTTTCTCTATTAGCATAATCATTAGTCTCCGCCAAGGTGCGATAAATACTGAAATCACCATTTACGATAACTGAAATAGATTGTGAAAGAGGTTTCCATACTTTTTGCGTTTGCTTAATCAGTTCAATAATGTCCTTATTTTTCACGGCCTTTAAGAAAACCACTGAACCATCTGCGGTTTTAAAGTCTCCACCAGCTAAAAATAATTGTAAACTATAATTAAATGCTTCCACATCTTTCTTTAACAGGCTTATTAAATGATTAATGTTGCCCTTTGAAGATTGAGCATTAACCAACTCAAATAGAGATTTTATGATACGCTGTGACAACATTCGTTGCCTAGCTGCAAGATTGATGTATACACCATCATATACTTTGACTTGAAAGATTTCTGTCAATTCATCCATCATTGATAAAATATTAAGGTTTTGATTTTTTCCATAATCTATAGCCTCAGCTAACTCTCTTAAAAGTGAGGTATCGGACTCAATCAATTTACTAATTGCTGCTTTGTACTCAGGCCAAATTTTATTTGCTGCAGTAATAGCATTTATAGAAGCTACTATATCTACCTTTTTTAAGGTCACTGCCTGACCATTTGCTCCTGTTGTTTTACCACCTTTTGTAAAAGCCATGAGCGTATTATCAAATAACGAGAAAGTAGATTTTAATTCACTAAAAGCCTGTTCTATGCCCTCATTGGAAGACTGTGCCTGAATCAGTTTCTGAATATTTTTGGCCATTCGCTGTGAAAGCATCCGTTGTCTACCTGCCAAGTTGATTTCTTTGGCATCATCAGAAAACTGTGATGAAAAGTAAAAGTTAATTGTCAGCACGGCTACGATTATTACTACAAATAGGGTAATAAAGATAATCAATGACTGATAGCGACTATTTTTCTTTGTTTTAGTAGGTTTTTTTATAACTGCCATAATCTTTGTAAATTCTTGTTAGATATTGTGACTATGAATTATAAATATTCTCATTATCCAGACATTGACTATCGTCAATTAATTGACAAAACATATACTTTTCGAAGCATATTTTTAAACTATTATTGGCACAATAACAGAAAAAATAAAAAATAAAAAAAGCCACAGATTTTGTGGCTTTTTTTATATATTTAAACAGTTGCTTTATGTCATTTATTTGTAATCACTCACAGCAATGATGGGGTGAGTAGTTACATTTATTCTTTAGTTGCAGTTGTTTTTGTAGTGGCCTTTTTTGCTACTTTTTTGCTGATCTTTTTAGCTACTGGTGCTTTGCTTGCTGTTTTCTTAACAGCAGATTTTACATCATCAACATAAGAACCAGTTAACTTTGAAACTTCTGTCGCTAATGCTTCAACTTTTGCCAATAATGCACTGATTTCTTCACTAGTAGGAATATCCAGCTTCTGCAATGTTTTTTCAACACGGCTTTCGAAGATATTTTCAAGCTTATCCCAACTTTTTGAGGCCTTGCCTTTTACTTTATCAACAGTAGATTTAACTTCTTTAGTTGCCGTTTGTGAACTTTCTCTAATAACTTGCTCAACACCTTTGCCTTCATCAACTAATTTGTTAAATATTTTAACACCTTCTTGCTGAGCTTTAGCAAAAGCACCTAATCCTGCTAACCAGATTTCATTAGCTGAACCCATGATATTATCAGCTACATTTGTTTTTTTCACTGATTCATTACTGGTTGTTTTTTTAACACTGGCTTTCTTTTTCAACGTCTTTTTGACTGTTTTCTTTTCTGTCATGATTATTCCTCAATTTGTTATGTGCCCATTTAAACCGATATGTCTAGAGCAAACACACTAAACAATAATATATTATGTGAGTTTTGTCAATTAAGTCAAAAAACAATCTAATAATCAATCTACCAACCACTCAATAATATCAGCAGAAACATCTACTCCCGTAGTGGCCCTGTAGGTATCAAGACCAGCTTTTGATTTTTGTATGGGGGCAGCTCTGCTCCTATTCATTGCCCGAGTCGCCCTTCTTGCTGATTTTTTCTGATTTTTTAGCAGTTCACCAGATCGTATGTAATCCAGTATTTCATCCAATTCATGTATATCAAACCACATACCATGTTTACTACATACATCCACTACTATGCCACTGAAATTTGCATAATTTCTACGGTGCATTAATTTGTTACATGTGGGGCATTTTCGATAATATTTTGTGGGATCAGTTGGTGTATCATTATCCTTATGAGCTTTAACCTCCTCAACTCCTGCCTGAACTCCTGATGCAGCCTCAAGCTGGGCCTTCCTCTCTAAATGTCTAAATACATCCGCAGTTATCCATAAACCGGCACAATGGTTACATTCTTTAAGATTAAAAGCTTGTTGTATCATCTTTCTACTGTGCAACATACTGTCGGCACAAGAAGGACATGACAAGTCTGTTTTTTTAAAATCATCAGTATCGGCAACGATTGGAGTTGAGCATGAATGGCAAAATTTAGCTTTAGAGCTGATGCGGGTCATACAGTTTGGACAAATGGTATTTAAATCTCTTTCATGCAAGGTAAAACTGGATCCACAATACCGACAATACGGCTCTTTATCTTTTCCTCGTGAACCACCACATGATGAGCATCTAACCACCGCAGCATCATGGATTTTTACAGATGGGATAGTCAATAAGTTGCCACAGAAACAGTGGAACTTTTCCCCCACCCTTTTTTCATGTATGCTGTATTGGTGTTTACATTTGTCACATTCAACGATAATTTTAGTCATCATTATTATCCCAGGTTATCTTTCAAAACTTAATCCTCAGAGGTATATTCATATGGATTAGCAATATTTAATTGTTTCAATAGTTTGATTTCCAGCACTTCCATTATCTCAGCGTCTTTGTCATCTATGTGGTCAAAACCTAATAAATGCAAGGTTCCGTGTATAGTCATGTGTGCCCAATGGTGATTTTCAGGCTTGTTTTGTGCAATGGCTTCTTGCTTTACTATTTCAGCACATATTGCCAAATCACCAATCAAGTCTTCTTCAACAACTTCAGGCAAGTCAAGTGCGAAGGATAAAACATTAGTGGGCTTGTCTTTATTTCGATAAGTTTTATTCAGTTCCTGACTGGTATTTTCGTCGACTATTTGTATGCTAATTTGGATAAAATGACCATGACATTCTATCACTGCCTCTACCCAAGCGTTGAATTCTTCGATAGATGGTATTTCAGAACTGCTGTCGTTATTCAGTAAAACCGGAATGAGTTTAGCTAATGGCTTCATAAGCGTTTATTATTTTTTGTACTAAATTATGCCTGACCACATCTTTGGATTGAAACCAGCTAAAACTTAGCCCCTTAACATCTTCCAATACTTCAATAACATGTTTAAGTCCAGATGTCTGCCCCTTTCTTAAATCAACCTGAGTGATATCACCAGTGACAACCACTGTTGTGCCAAAACCTGTTCTGGTCAGGAACATTTTCATTTGCTCGACCGTGGTGTTTTGTGCTTCATCCAAAATAACAAAAGCATTATTAAGAGTTCTACCACGCATAAAAGCCAATGGTGCAACTTCAATAATATTTTTCTCCATCATGCGCTCGACTTTTTCAACACCCAGCATTTCATATAAGGCATCGTATAGAGGCCTTAGATATGGATCGACCTTGTCAGAAAGGTCACCAGGTAGAAATCCCAGTCTTTCTCCTGCTTCTACTGCTGGGCGCACCAGGATTATCCTTTGCACTTCCTGATTAAGAATCGCCTCTACAGCACAGGCAACCGCTAAATACGTTTTACCAGTACCAGCTGGACCTATACCAAAATTGATGTCATGGGTGAAGATATTGTGTAAATAGAGCTTTTGATTGGGAGAACGGCCAGTAATCACTCCTTTTCTTGTTTGTATTTTTACTTCCTGCGGTTCTAAAGAACCATCTGCGGATTCATAATTACCTTGTAAAATGATATGAGTCATTTCCAAATTTAATGACTCTGAGGCAGCTTCGTCCATCATAAGCGATAGGCAATTTTCAACCTTCTTGATACTGTCCACATTACCTTCGACTTGTAACTTATGGCCTCTGGCATTTATTTGTGTTTTTGTGGCTTTTGCCAATAATTTAATATTCTCATCTTGCTGACCATACAGATTGGCAAGTACCTTATTATTTGCTTCTTCAATTGCTATTATTTTTTTAGTCATTAACTATTATTTTTCCTTTTAGTGAGTTTCTATAAGCTTCGGTAATTTCAACATCTAGCAGTTGACCAATCAGTCTTGGGTTGCCATCAAAATTAACAACACGGTTATTCTCAGTTCTACCAGCCAGTTGATTCTCATCTTTTTTAGACACTCCCTCAACCAGAATTTTCTGTATTGATCCCACCATTGCCTGTGAGATTTTTGCGGCAAAGCCATTGATGGTCTCTTGCAACCTTTGTAATCTCTGCTTTTTAACTGACATGGGTATTTCATCTTCAATATTTGCAGCTGGAGTCCCTGGTCGTTTTGAGTAAATAAAGCTGAAACTTTGATCAAATTTAATATCTTCAATCAGTTTCATGGTTGCTTCAAATTCTTTATCTGTTTCACCAGGAAAGCCAACAATAAAATCTGATGAAAGACTAATATCCGGTCTGACTTCTCGAAGTTTACGGATTTTTTGTTTGTATTCTATCGCGGTGTGACCACGTTTCATAGCAGATAATACTCTATCTGAACCACTTTGCACTGGTAAATGCAGATAGTTTGCCAGTTTAGGTACTGAAGCATAGGCTTCAATAAGGGCATCAGTAAACTCGACAGGATGGGAGGTTGTGAAACGGATGCGTTCAATGCCTTCAATGGCTGCCACATAGTGGATTAAATGCGCCAAATCAGCAATTTCACCATCATGAGTCTCTCCCCTGTATGAGTTGACATTTTGACCGAGTAAATTTATTTCCTTAACACCCAGAAGTGTCAGTTGCATGATCTCTGCTAATACCCCATCAAGTGGACGAGAAACCTCTTCACCACGAGTATATGGTACAACACAAAAGGTACAGTACTTGCTACAGCCTTCCATAATTGAAACAAATGCCGAAGCACCTTCTTTGCGCGGTTCTGGCAAGTTATCGAATTTCTCAATCTCAGGAAAGCTAATATCCATTTGTGGCTTATGTTCAGAATTAACTGCTTTAAGCATATTGGGTAAACGATGCAGGGTTTGTGGTCCAAACACCATATCCACATAGGGTGCACGTTTTAATATATTATCACCTTCTTGTGATGCCACGCAACCCCCTACACCAATAACTAGGTTGGGGTTTTTTTCTTTAAGCTTACGCCATCTGCCCAATTGTGAGAAAACTTTTTCCTGGGCTTTTTCTCTGATTGAACAGGTGTTCAACAAAATAACATCCGCCTCTTCTTCAATATCCGTTATAGTTAAATCATGGGTACTTATTAGCACATCCTGCATCTTTGATGAATCATATTCATTCATCTGGCAGCCATGTGTTTTTATAAATAGTTTTCCTTTGGTTTTTCCTGACATCATATTATTGCTATTTTAATTGCTTGGTTAGTTTTGTGGTTAATTTTACGATAATTTCAGCGGTAACGCCCCAAATAGTATATTTTTCATGTTGATATATATAATAATTAACGTTTTTACCCTTATAGTTTGCTGATTGTTGCTGGCAATTTCTTTCATCTATAAAAAAACTCAATGGTACGGAAAACACTTCTGCCACCTCATCATTGTTTTTTATAACTTTAAACCCGTCTTTAAGTATCGCCACAAACGGAGTGACATGAAAACCAGAAATGGTTTCAACGTCATCCAGGTACCCAACGATGTCAATAAAATCAGCAGTTATACCAATTTCTTCCTGAGTTTCTCGTATTGCCGCCTGGCGAATAGTGATATCGGACTCATCAAAACCACCACCAGGAAAACTGACCTGTCCAGAGTGATGCTTGAGTTTTTCAGATCGTTTGGTTAAGAGTACGTGTATCTCATCATTTTGCCAAAACATAGGAACCAGCACTGCAGCTGGACGAAATTCATCATGACCAGAAGCCTGCCAGATTTCCGTAGGCAATAACTGTCTTTTTAAAACCATTTTAAGGTTTGTATAGAGCTTATCTTTGTTTTCAATATTTAACATAAAAAAAGCGGAGTAAGATTAATTACCCCGCTATTAACTACTACTTGATATTTTTTAATAAATGCAACTGCTCACCCTCTTTGGTCATTGTCACGTAGGCGAGAATGAGAAGGGGAATCGTTACTTATAAGTCAATACTCAATAAATTGATATCGAATATTAAAATTTCATTTGGTCCAATTGGAGGTTGTCCTCTAACACCATAAGCTAACTCAGGTGGGATAAATACTTGCCATTTTCCACCTGGACGCATCAGTGGTATTATTTCTTGCCAGCCTTTAAGCACTGAGTTTACTTTTAATTTTTTTGGCTTACCACGTACAAAAGAACTATCAAATTCCTGATAATTATTAACATCTTTCATACCAATTAATGAACCACGGTAATGAATAGTTACTTCACTATCCAGTGTTGGGTGGTTACCCGTACCATCTTCAATGATTCTGTACTGAATACCTGATGCCAACTCTTTAATACCTTTCTTTTTACGGTTATCTATTAAGAAGTTATCACTGCGTTTTTTATTTTCTTCAGCCAATTTTTTATAGGCTTCAAACTGCTTTTGTTTCATCTTGTTTTCATAACTCTTGTAATTAAGAACCATGTCTTCTTTAGAAACCGCAGGATCTTTTTTAGCATAGGCATCTCTAATGGCATTGATGGCTTCCTCAACATCAAGCTCAAACTCGCTACCCTGTCTTCCCAAAAACTCTATACCCATCTGATAACCAATCGCATAACTGGTTTTTTTCTTGTCAAATGTGATTGTTTTATCTTGTGCTGATGTAATAGTTGCTGTGATTAAAACAGCTACAGCCAAGAATAATTTAAAATTTAATTTAAAATTCATCTATCTTTCCTCGATGTTGATTTTATAAAGTGCCGTATTCTAAGATACACGGCAAATATTAACAACTTCTATAGACACATTTAACCCCATTCGGTTCAATTATTGATATAATTATGTCTTTGAATCCAACGAGCATAATAAATGTCCAATATTCTTACCGATATTAACAACAGAACCCTTACTATCACAATCAATCGACCAGAAAAATTAAATGCCTTAAATCAACAAACCCTAATTCAGATTGAGGCAGCAATCAATGATGCCGAAAAAAACAATGATGTAGCAGCCATAATAATCACTGGTAGTGGAGAAAAATCCTTTATAGCTGGAGCCGATATCTCAGAACTAGCACAATCCAATGCCGTCACAGGTATGCGGTTTGCAGAATATGGGCAACATGTCATGACCACAATAGAGCACTGTCGCAAACCTGTCATCGCTGCCATTAATGGTTTTGCCCTGGGCGGCGGCTGTGAACTTGCCATGTCGTGTCACATCAGAGTTGCAGCGGATAATGCCATGTTTGGACAACCAGAAATAAAATTGGGTGTCATCCCTGGCTTTGGTGGTACACAAAGATTAGTGAGATTAATAGGAAAAGGCAGAGCCATGGAAATGAACCTAATGGGAAATATGATCAATGCACAACGTGCTTATGAAATTGGCCTGGTTAATCAAGTGGTTTCTCCTGATGAATTATTGCCCACTGTAGAAAAAATGGCAAAACAATTAACACTTTCTGCTCCTGTTGCCATTCAGTGTATTATCGATAGCATTAATCACGGTGCCGAATGCAATCTGGCTGAAGGCTTACAGTTTGAAGCAAAAGCCTTTGCTGTCACCTGTTCTACAAATGATATGAAAGAAGGAACCACTGCTTTTTTAGAAAAAAGGAAAGCAAATTTTACAGGCGAATAACAAATGTGTAGGTTGCTATTTCTTTTTGCAATGGTTACCAACATTTCATTTGCTCAGTTAGATAATACCGATGGAGAGGGTTTACGCGATAAACCCCCTCCATTTACAACTGAGCAAAACAAAACCATTTTTGAGAATAGTATAAAGTTATGTAAGAGTAATTGTGTACATGATTTTGGTATTGAGCTTGGCCAAGCCAATGGCGTCAAAGCCTACTCAAATTGTCAATCCCAATGCATCAACCCAATGTTTTCTTTTTTGAATCTAAGCACAGGTGAAGTTACAGTCCACGTACAAAATCCAAAGAATGATAATTTACACTATATTGGTTTAATCAATCAATGCGTGGAGTATGCACGCAGATGGTGGATGATTAATAAAAATATCACCTTTGGCAGCATAGACAGTGCCCATGAAATTATTTATTTAACTGAAGGCAAAAACATCAGAACCAATCAAAATTTCCCTTTGTCACGTTCTATCAATGGTACGGCAAAATCACCGCCGAAGATTGGTGACCTGGTTGTTTATTATCCTGATAGAAATAATCCTTTATGGCATTATGGCCATGTTGCTGTTGTTGTGGATGTCAACCTTGAGCAAGGCAGCGTTTCATTGGCAGAAGAAAATTATGACAACAAAAAGTGGCAAAAAACACATCAATATGCCAGACAAATAAGCCTTTTTAATATCAATGGTCACTATACTTTGATTGACATTGCACCCAATAGCAATAAAAACAGCAGTGGTGGCGAAATATCAGGCTGGATTTATCCAAAAGACTCATGAAATACCAAACACGACTGGCTCATTTAGATGATATTGAACAAATTTCCAAGCTTATACAACTTTCAGCTAGAAAACTGGCAGGAAAATTTTACAAAAAGAGTACCATCGAAAGCGCCTTAACAGGTGCTTTTGGTGTCGATACTCAGTTAATAAAAGATCAGACTTATTACCTCATCTGTAATAAAGACGAAATGATCGCATGTGGTGGCTGGAGTTATCGTAAAACCTTATTTGGTAGTGATACAAACAACTTAAGAGATGCAAAAAAACTAAATCCAAAAACTAAAGCTGCCAAAATTCGTGCCTTTTTTATTCATCCAGAATATGCAAGGCAAGGCTTGGGACTGCAATTACTCAATCTTTGTGAAGAAATGGCCAGAAAACGGGGATTTAAACAAGCCCAATTAATGTCCACCTTATCTGGCATTGATTTTTATAAAAAAAATGGATATCAAGGTGACGAATATATTGATCACAATATGGATGAATCAAATAAAATAAAATTTTTACCTATGATCAAAGATATTTAATTTCACATGCTTTCCATTATTTTCCATATCGGGATTTAGGTTATACAAAAACATCCCGGCCCCTACCACCTTCCTTCGCTTTATACATAGCCTTATCAACAATCTGATAGCATTCAATTAACTCCTTTACATTCGTCACTACAAATCATGACACCACTACTGAAGGAGAGAGTACATTCATTTGGAATAGATTCTGGAACTGTCGATTTAAAAAAAGTTTATGAAAAGATAACTCAAGCCAGTTTTTATTTTTACACCGATATAAACCTAAGTATGAGCTTTCTATCATTTCTGGAACCTTTGTTTCTTCTTGTTTTGTCAGTTTAATTTCACCTATTATTAATTGAGGCATATCATCAATCAATAAACCAACAACACTGCCATGTAATTCAATTGTTAGCACATATTGCTCTTTTCTTTTAAGCTGTAAACTTTTCTGAATATCAAACAACCTTGCAAGATCATAAACTGGGACAAGTGTATTATGTTGATTAATTAAGCCGCAAAACCAAAAAGATGAATGTGGTAATTCATAAAACTCATCTAATTTGCTAAATTGACAAGGTAAGCTTGAATCCTGTAATATATTGTAATTCATAATGGTAAACGCGCATCTTGAGGTTTGCACACCAGACAATATGTCTTGAGAAAAGGCTTTGTTACTTCTTGAAGGATTAATATCAAGCTCCACAACTATTACCTATATTATTAATATTATTTTTATGTTGATTAAACTTTACTACTTCAATTCATACATATCTTTCAATATGTACTAAAATTTCACCTGCTGTATAAGGCTTTGTG
>JAESTH010000110.1 GCA_016763695.1 Alcanivoracaceae bacterium | reverse complement strand
TTATTGACGATCAAGGCTATTATACTAGCGCCGATAGATTACGACATCCATTGATATTCTATTTTGGTCACACGGCCACTTTTTTTGTCAATAAACTTCGAGTTGCCAAAGTGATATCTGACAGGGTTTGTTCACGTATGGAGGCCATGTTGGCAATCGGTGTAGATGAAATGTCATGGGATGATCTGAATGAACAGAATTATGAGTGGCCGACAATAGATGAGGTTAGGGATTACCGTAACAAAGTACGTATATTAATTAATGGTTTAATTGATGAATTGCCTTTAGAAGTTCCAATTAAATGGGAAGACTCTTTTTGGATAATTTTGATGGGAATTGAGCACGAAAGAATTCATTTGGAAACATCATCGGTATTGATTCGGCAGTTACCAATTGAATTTGTTAAACCTCATAGTGACTGGCCATTATTTGAAGATTTTGGTTCATCAGCTCCTAAAAATAAATTGTTACCAATTGAGGATGGAACTGTCAAACAAGGTAAACAACAGCCTTCGGAAACTTATGGTTGGGACAACGAGTATGGTTTGAAAATTACAGATGTAGCAGAGTTTAAAGCCAGCAAATATTTGGTTAGTAATCAGGAGTTTTTAGCATTTGTTGAGGATGGGGGCTATCAGACTGAGGAATGGTGGACAAAAGAGGGCTGGCAATGGCTACAATTTAAACAAGCTCAATATCCAACTTTCTGGATAAAAACTGAAGATAGTTTTAAATACCGTGCCTTGGTCAAGCTGATTGAAATGCCCTGGAGCTGGCCTGTTGATGTCAATTATTTAGAGGCAAAGGCTTTTTGTAATTGGTTGGGTGCTAAAAATGGCAAGAAAATCCGCTTACCAACCGAACCTGAATACTATCGAATTTATGATGATAACTTTGACGAAAGTGCCTTTAATAATGGAGAGCTAAAAGCCAATATTAATCTGAATTTATGTGCTTCTGCTTGTCCTGTTGATACATTTGCTCATGGTGATTTTTATAATGTGGTAGGAAATGTCTGGCAATGGAGCGAATCGGCTATTGATAGCCTGAAAGGTTTCAAAGTTCATCCAGCTTATGATGATTTTTCTGTTCCTACTTTTGATGGAAAACATAATTTGATCAAAGGGGGTAGCTGGATTGCTACAGGTAATGAAATTTTACGTGAAGCACGTTATGCTTTCCGTCGTCACTTCTTTCAGCATGCTGGGTTTCGTTATGTAGAATCAGATACGCTGGTCGATTCCGAATACAATATGTATGAAACTGACTCTTTGATTTCTCAATATCTGGAATTTCATTATGGCCAAGAATATTTTGGTGTCGCTAACTTTCCTAAAAGCTGCATTGAGAAAATAAAACCGTACTTAATCGGTATGGAAACAGATAAGGCCTTGGATATTGGTTGTGCCGTTGGTCGCAGTAGTTTTGAACTGGCAAGGCATTTCGATAAAGTTGATGCTTTGGATTTTTCAACAAGATTTATACTTAATGCGATCAATCTGAGGGACAAGGGTGAAATCAGGTACCTTGTTGATGATGAGGGAGAGTTGACGAGTCTAAAAGAGTTTAGTTTGTCAAAATTAGAGTTAGGTGATAATGCCAAAAATATTGAATTCACTCAAGGAGATGCCTGTAATTTAAAACCTAAATACTGTAATTATGATTTGATTTTTGCAGGTAATTTGATAGATCGATTATATGAACCAGTGGCCTTTTTACAGGACATGAAACATCGTTTAAATAGGGGCGGATTACTGGTGATAACCTCGCCATACACATGGTTAGAAGAATATACCAATAAAGAAAACTGGCTTGGTGGCAAAAAAATCAATGGTGAAAATTTCACTACACTAGATGGTTTACATGAATGTCTGGATGGCGACTTTAAATTACTTGATGAAGCCATGAATGTGCCCTTTGTTATCCGTGAAACCAGGAGAAAATATCAATTGACAGTGGCACAGATGACGATTTGGCGAAAATCATGAATGGTAAGTAGTATGAAGAATTTTTTTCTTACAATTTTAGTCTATTTCTTTTTGCTTGTGTCGAATAGGGTTTATTCAGACTCTACAGAGACGCAAGCTTATTATGCAGGCCTTTTTGATGAAGTTTGCAAGATTGTTGAAGAGAATTTTTATGACCCTGCAAAAATTGAAGATGAATTTCCTCCGATTAAAAAGAAATACACTAAGGATTTAATTGACATAGATAACTCTATTGAATTTTCAGTAATCATAAACAAGATGTTGGAGCAACTCAAAACATCTCATACATACTATTTGACCCCCGCAGATTATGAATATTATCATTTGAGTGCTATTTTTTCAGCTATTCCTGTGATAAGTACACTTTTTAAAGATGAAGAAATAATCTATCCAAGCATTGGGGTTATCACTGAAAAAATAGCAGGTAAGGTTTTTATTGTATCGGTGCTTTCTGGTAGCGTAGCACAAGAAGCTGGATTATTGCGAGGAGATGAAGTTATTTCTGTGAATGGAAAGCCATTTACGGCTATAAAGTCTATAGAAAGTAGTCTGGGTAAAAGTGTCGAATTTAAAATTAAGAGGAGTCACCAAGAGGGATTTCAGTTGTTTAGCGTTGTTCCAATTGCCATTAACCCTAAAAAAGAAATGCTTGAAGCTGAAAAATCCAGAATCAAGATAATTGAACAGGATGGAAAAAAGATTGGTTATATTCATATTTATTCTTATGCTGGTATTGAGTATCATCAAGAGTTGCTGGCGGCGATAACCTGGGGTGAATTAAAGGATGCAGATGCCTTAATTATTGATTTACGCTATGGCTTAGGCGGGGCAAACACATCATACTTGAATTTATTTAACTCCAATATTCCCATATTAGAAACAATAGACAGAACTGGAAAGAAACAAAGGTTTGATTCTCAATGGCGAAAACCTGCTGTATATCTGGTTAATAAAACCACTAGAAGTGGTAAAGAATTACTGGCTTTTGGAGCCAAAAAATATAAGTTTGCAACAGTTGTCGGAGAAACAACCGCAGGAGCCGCTACCGCAGGTAGGCTGTTCCCGCTATCCAATGGAGACCTTATTTATCTAGCAGTAATGGGGGTGAAAATTGATGGGGTGAAACTTGAGGGCATTGGAGTTGCCCCTGATATTTTTGTTCCTGAAGATGTTCGATATAGCATGGGTAAGGATATCCAATTGGAGAAATCTGTCAGTTATCTTGTTGAGAGGTTACAGAAAAATTGAAATAATGAATATCGAATTAGACTTATATCATCAAGCGTTAAGCTTACTAAAACAAAGGTATCCTGATGGATGGGGTGGGGCTGCGGCAATCAGGACTGAAACAGGAAAAATATTAACCAGTGTTGCACCAGAAGTTAATAATAATGCACTGGCTTTATGTATTGAAGTGGGTGCTTTTTTAGAAACATATAAATTAAATGAATCGGTAACTCACTGTATATGTGTGGTTCGAGATAATGAGTGTTCAGAAATTAGAATTCTTACGCCATGCGGTATTTGTCAGGAGCGATTGCGTTATTGGGGGGCTGAGGTGAAGGTTGGAGTTACTAACCCTGAGAATGAAATTTTATTTAAAAAACTTTATGAATTACAACCTTATCATTGGTCTGGTATAGCATGTGAAAAAAAATATGAATAATAATTTTCCAAAATTAGCCATGGCAAAGTTCTCTGAGCAGTATAAAGGTCAGAAGCTGATTTCCATGCATGCAACTAACCCAGAGCCTTTTAGTCAAGCTGAGTTGGAGCAAACTATTGGTCAGTCTTTTGAAAGTATTCTCAAGAATGTTAATTTAGGTTTTGCCGCAGATGAAGGGACTTTAGCATTAAGGCAGACTTTAGCAACAAACCTTTATGATGGTATTTTTGCGGATGATGTCATTACCCATGCTGGTGCACAAGAGGTGTTATTTTGTGCTTTTCATGCTTTATTACATCCTGGCGATAAGGTATTAGCAGTAGCACCTATTTTTGAGCCTTTGGTACAGATACCGTTGAATATTGGCTGTGGAGTTAGTTATGTGCACTTGGATAGTAACAATGACTGGTCATTGAATCTGGATGATGTTGAAAAACAGTTTAGCTCAGGGTGTAGACTGTTTGTTATTAATTTCCCACATAATCCTACAGGCGCAACTTTAAGCGGAGTAGAATTGCAAAATATTATAAATTTATGCAGAAAATATGATGTGTGGCTGCTGTCTGATGAGGTGTTTAGAGGTTTGGAACATGATTTAACATATCGTTTGCCAGCAGTAGCGGCTATCTATCAAAAAGGCATAAGTGTTGGGGTGATTTCCAAGGCGTATGCTGTACCAGGTATTAGGGTCGGGTGGTTGGTTTGTCAGGATAAACAACTGCGGGATAGAGTGCTTGATATCAAAGGTTATTTATCAATTTGTAACAGTCAAATAGATGAGAAGCTGGCCTCGGAGATTTTAAAAGCTCCCGAGAAGTTACTTAACAGAAATTTAAAAATTATAATTGAAAACAAAAGGTTACTTAAAGATATTCAATCAATTTCAGGTGTTGATATTGATATAATTATACCCGAAGTTGGTTGTTGTGTATTTACCATAATCAATCCAGGACAAATCACATCGACAGATCTGGTTAAGAAAATAGCAAAGCATAGCAATTACTTGCTTTATCCTTCTGATTTGTTTAAAACTGATGTAAATGCCTTGAGAATTGGATTTGGAGGCAAAAAATTTAATGAGTTTGTTCACATGTATAAAACTTGATATGAGGTAAAAATAATGAAGAAAAATAAATTGACAATGATATTGATGTGGTCGATAACGCTTGTGGCATTAATTGGCATATTTTTTATAGAACCAATTTCTCAAGATCTGGGCTATCACAATTTTATTGATGACAAGGAAATGTTGGGGATTCCGCATTTTTGGAATGTAATGTCGAATGTGCCTTTTTTAATTGTGGGTGTAATGGCTTTAATGCAATTTAAAAAATTAAATATCATTGCTGAAATGGGTGTGGCATATTGGTTGTTGTTTTTTGGTATTGCATTGGTGGCTTTTGGCTCTGGTTATTATCACTTAAATCCAGATAACCATACTTTGGTTTGGGACAGGTTGCCCATGACCATAGCATTTATGTCTTTATTCGCTATAATTATTTCTGAGTTTATTAATGCCAGATTGGGTGGTGTTTTGTTATTCCCTTTGATTTTAGTGGGCATTGCTTCGGTTTTGTATTGGCAATGGACAGAGGTTAATGGAGTGGGAGATTTGCGTATTTATGCTCTGGTACAATTTTTACCTATTTTGCTGATTCCCATCATATTACTGATGTATAGCCCTAAATATTCCCATATATCTGGTTATTGGTGGTTGTTACTGTTTTATGTTGCTGCCAAGGCATTGGAATACTATGATTCTCAAGTATTTGAGTTGTTAGGAGGCTTTATTAGTGGCCATTCAATTAAGCATGTGGCCGCTGCTTTAGGCACGTATATATTGTTTTTAAGTTATAAAAAGCGCTCAAGCACTGAGTAGTGCCTGACCGAGAAAGAAGTAATCTACTACGGAAAAGCTGAATTTGACCAAAATATCCCATTATTTTCGTCAAATAGCCAACTATTCTTCTCAAATAATGAAATATTTTGCTTCAAATC
>JAESTH010000109.1 GCA_016763695.1 Alcanivoracaceae bacterium | reverse complement strand
TAAATTCAGCTTATGCCGTAGATTCAACTTTAATCAATCAGTTGCATGAAAAATACCAAAATGTTAGTTATTACCAGGCTAATTTCATCCAAGAAAAACAAGTTAGCTATATTTCTAAACTATTAATAACCCAAGGCCGTTTAGAATTCGCTTTAAATGAAGGTTTGATTTGGGAAGTAGAAAAACCGTTATGGGTTAAAACATTAATAACCGATAAAGGTGTTTTTAAATCAACTAAATACCAGCAAAAACAGAAAGTCAGAGACATCCAGATTAAATTGATTGCCGAAATAATGACCGAGTTATTGACAGCCAATCTTGATAAAATAGAGAGCCATTTTAAAATTTCTTCAGTTGATCAAAGTGATGCTGATAATTGGAGAATCAACTTGAATCCAAAAAAAATGATCATGAAAAAAGCCTTAAAGCAAATATCATTAATAGGTATAAAAGCACATAACCCCGACGATGAAATTAACGGTATCAAGGAAATAATTATTACCGACAAGGCCGCTAATATCACCCGAATCTTATTAACAGATATAGTGCTACACAAAGGTCCTATTGGCATTGATATTAGGTCTAAATTTGAATAAGCGATTAGCCGTTATTGTTTGGTGTTTAACACTTGTAATAAGTGGCTATTATGCCATCACACATTTAAGTTTTGAAGCAAATATACTCAAGCTTTTACCTAAATATGATTCGGAAACGACCAGTGCTCTAATCGATAAAGCCTCTGCGAAGATTAATGACAAGTTAATTATTGTGGTTGCGGCGAAATCACAAGAGATCGCCCGAAAGGATTTTTTACAGCACGTTGTGATATACCAGAAAAGTGGTTTATTTAAACAAATCAAATCTGAAATTGAACTGGATCAATATCAACAACTGTATAAAGAGCTATTAAAATACCGATATTTGATGATGGCGAAGGATGACCAGTTAGCGGTAGAGAAATACCCGGATTTTAATTACTTTATTGATATGGCAGCTGCACAACTATATGGTTTAGTTGGTTATGAGCAACATCAGATAAGCAGTGATCCATTGTTCTTTTTTAATCATATCATCAACCAACTATCAGAATTCGGCGGTTTACAAATTGAAAATGATGATGGGTTATTTTATGTATATAAAAATAAAAAGCACCATTATTTTGCTTTTGCGCAATTACGTGAGTCAGCCTTTTCACCACAATATCAACAAAATGTTGTTGATTTAATTAATACTTCTCAAAGGCAAAATAACCATTCTGATTTTTATGCCTTTGGTTCAATTTTGTATGTGCACCAAGCCTATTTGCAAGCCAAGGGAGAAATTTCAACAGTTGGCGTGGGCAGCTTGATTGGTATTTTATTGTTGTTTATTATTGTTTTTCGGTCTTTAACACCTTTAATTATTAGTATCAGTAGTATTGCATTAGGGTTGGTTTTTGCTCTAGCTATCACAACACTTGTTTTTTCAAAAGTACATTTGTTTGCCTTGGTTTTTGGTTCAACCATTGCAGGGGTTTCTATTGATTATTGTTTCCACTACCTTTGTGAGTCAGTGCTTAATAAAGACCGAAAAAATATTATCCCCCATATTTCTGCTGGGTTGATTATTGGTTTTGCTAGCAGTGCTATGGTGTATTTAGGTTTTGTCATTACGGGCTATCAAGTTTTGGCGCAAATTTCATTGTTTTCTATCTGTGGGCTCTTTGCGGTTTTAATTAATGTGATGTTATTGTTTCCATTATTGGTTAAATCAAAATCAATGCATAGTTCAAATTCCATGTTAAGAATGGCAGGACTATTGATCAATAATCCTCTGGCAATTTTTTTCAATTCATTGCCGAAAATGATTGTATTGTTCGCAATCACAGCATTTGCTAATTGGTATTGGCTCAATCCAAATGATGATGTTAGGGCACTGCAAAGTTTATCCAGTGATCTCCAACAGGAAGAAAGCTATATTCGTGATGTGTTATCATTAAAAGCAGATGGGCGTTATGCCTTGATTCATGCAAAAAGCATTGATGAGCTTTTGACGATAGAAAGCCAAGTCATTGCAGAGCTTCGCAAACAAGATAAAAACATCACTGGTATTTCTGATTTTATTCCAGCGATTGAACAACAACAAAAGCACCAACAATTTTATCAAAAGCTCTATCAATCAAATGTTTTTAAAAGTTATATTATAAACAATGGATTGGACAGCACAATTATTACTTCTCAACTCCTGCAGGTGAATGAAAAAAGACAAATTGATTATCAATTATTTGAAAACAATGCCATTAAAAATTTATTAACGCAAAGATGGCTAAGCAAAGTTGCAGAGGTGTATGCCTTGGCTATACCATTAACAGCGGGTATGAAAATAAGCCAACATCAGCAAGTAGTCATTGTTCAACAAGCAGCTGATGCGACAAAGTTATTTGCAAAATTTAGAGTCAAGTCTCTAAATATAGTCATAATTGCAGCATTTACCTTATTGCTTTTATTGGCATTTTTTAGATATGGTTTAACAAAAGCCATGCACATTGTGATGTTGCCATTTTTTGCAGGTTTAAGTGCTTTATTGATTACGCAAATATGTGGCTTTCACATCTCCTTGTTTAGTATCTTGGCATTATTATTGATATTGGGGATGGGTTTAGACTATGTGGTGTTTTTATGTGAGGCAAAAAACAGCCAGCATGTTATGTTTGCATTAATGCTTTCATCGATTACCACAGTATTATCATTTGGTTTATTATCACTTAGCAGTGTTGCCGTGATAAAATCCTTTGGCTTCACCGTGGCACTGGGGATTCTAACTATTTTATTCATTGCCCCAGCCATACTCAACCCAGGAAAAACAGATGCAAAACAATAAGCATATAATCGGTACCGATGTTGTTATTATTGGTGGAGATTTATCAGGATCAGTTGCAATAAAAAACGTAAAAGACATGCTGGCATTTGTTGTGGCTGGATATGCATGGGATAGAAAAAATCCCTATGTAACCAAACCATAAAGATGACTGGAATTACGGATAAAAACATGTCAGCAATAAAATTTATTAATGTTTTAATGGTTCTGTTAATCTTACAGTCTTGTTCAAAACAACAATTACTTGTGAAAGAAAAACACAGCAATTATAATGGACTGATAACACAAAGCATTAAAATCAAACCATATAATGATTCTCAACAATTACTGTTGGTTTGTTTTAGTGAAATCATTGCAAATAAACTCACGGGCTTAAGTTGCCAAAACGACACTGGTTTTCATTTGTTTTCTGGAGGAATTATTAATGGAGATTTTAAGTTGGAAAAAGTCAGTCAATTTTTATTGAAGATAAAACCTCAAACAATTCTCAATTATCTGAGATTATCCTTGTTCACGGAATACAGTATAATAACTGAGCCCAAGTATCATATAAAAGTGACCAAAACTTCAAAACAAACAATAATTGAAGATATGCAAAAACAACGTATTGTGGAAATAATCGTATTATGAAACCAGTGGGGATTCACGATTTTTCTTTAAATTGTTCATTAGGAAGCGATGGCAATGAAATATGGAATAATATCCAAAATGGTGACATTTCTGGTATGACAATAGACACGAAGTATCTTAATGGAGATCCAACTTTCATAGGAAAAATCAATCAATCCCTTGCAAAGCTAGATGCGAAGTATTCACACTTTGATTACCGAGCCAACCAACTATTGTATGCTACGTTTGAGCAAATCAAAGAAAGTTATGATGAGCTAATTAGATATGTTCCTGCCCATAGAATTGGTGTGATTTTAGGAACCAGTACCGCTGGAGGAGACTCTTTGGAAGTTGCCATTCCTTTTTTTGACAAACACAAGAAATGGCCAAAAACATATCTACCTCACCATCAACGAATGGGCAGTGTTTCGGAATTTCTTGCAGAGTATCTGGGTATTTACGGCCCAGTAATGAGTGTATCAACGGCTTGTTCGTCCAGCGTTAAAGCCATGATTTCTGCACAACGTTGGATTAATAATGATATCTGTGATGTTGTTATTACTGGAGGAGTTGATGTTTTGTGCCAGGTGACAGTCAAAGGTTTTAATTCATTGGGCGCATTGTCTAATGAATTATGTTTGCCATTTAGTAAAAATAGAAAAGGCATAAATATTGGTGAAGCAGCGGCCTTATTTATCTTAAAAAAAGAAACAGCCGAGATTAATTTTCTTGGAGGAGGAGAGTCATCAGATGCATACCATATTTCCTCGCCAGATCCACAAGGTAAAGGTGCCATCACTGCTATGCAAAGAGCCTTAATAAATTCCGGCTTGAAATCTTGCGAGGTTGATTACTTAAATTTACATGGAACAGCTACCATGCAAAATGATGCGATGGAAAGCCTGGCTGTCAATGCAGTATTTGATCATGGGATTTGCTGTAGCTCAACAAAGGCTTTAACAGGGCATACTCTTGGAGCTGCAGGGGCATTGGAAATAGGCTTATCTGCTTTGTCCATGACAGATATCAATGCTAAGGGCGGTTATATCCCTCATATTTATGATGATCATTATGATCTCAAGTTAACTCAGTTGAATTTAATGACAACTGATAACCAGCTAGGAAGGCCGACAACTATAATGTCGAATTCATTTGCCTTTGGCGGCAGTAATGCCAGTGCTATCTTATCAAGGAGAAAATAATGTATCCAGTAGAAGATCTTGTACCTCATTCAGGCTCCATGCTATTACTTGACAGAGTGCTAGAGTATGGAGATGATTGGTTGAAAGCTCAGGTAGAAATTCGAAAAGACAGCATGTTTTGTGAAAATGATAGCGTAGCAGCTTTAGTAGGAATCGAATACATGGCACAAACAATTGCTGCATTTGCGGGTAAAAATGACAAACTTATCAATAAAATACCATCAATTGGATTACTGCTAGGCACCAGAAAATATGATAGCACTGTTGATAATTTTCCCATAGGTACTGTTTTAGATATACATGTGCAAGAAATGTATATCGATGATAGTGG
>JAESTH010000108.1 GCA_016763695.1 Alcanivoracaceae bacterium | reverse complement strand
TGCCATCACAGGTAATTTAACAGGTGATGCCTTATTGCTATTTGCCATTATTTTCACATGGACACCACCACATTTTTGGGCACTTGCTATTCATAGAGTCGATGATTATGCCAAAGCTAACATACCCATGTTACCCGTCACTCATGGTATACAACACACTTTATTACACATAATTTTATACACTATTTTATTGCTGATTATCAGCATATTCCCTTATTTGGTTGGTATGAGCGGTTGGGTATACTTAATTGGTGCAATTATTCTCGGTGCACGATTTTTACAACTGACATTACAAATGCGCACCTCGAAAGATCCCATGCTGCCATGGAAAGTTTTTAAATTTTCTATCTGGTATTTGATGATTTTATTTGCCTTATTATTGATTGATCATTATTTACCTGTACATGATTTAAATCAGAAACTGTTTCATACGCCTTTGTTGTAGTTCAATAGGGTGTATTGAAATTTAAAATGGCAGAATATTAATATGACACAAGCAACATGTATAATCATTGCTGGACCAAATGGTGCTGGCAAAACTACATTTGCACTCAGATATTTACCAACAGTTACACAGGTTAAACGTTTTATAAATGCTGATTTAATTGCATCAGGCCTTTCGCCTCTTTCGCCCGAAAAGCACTTGTTTACCGCAAGCAAGCTTTTCTTGAAAGAAATAAAAGTTTCAATTTCAAAAAGAGAAAACTTCTCATTTGAAACCACCTTATCTGGCAAGCCATATTTAAAACTTATCAAAAACCTTAAACTTAACAATTGGAAAGTTAAATTATTATATTTATACCTCCCTTCTGTTGAACTTTCAATCATGCGTGTAGCCGAAAGGGTCAAACATGGAGGTCATAGCATTCCCAAAGATACAATAATACGTCGCTATCCAAGAAGTCTTGATAATCTAGTGAATCATTATGCTAAACTGTGTGATACAACTATTTGTATTGATAACTCCAACCAATCTCAAGAAGTTATCTTTTCACAGGTTTTTGAAGATCGAATTATATTAAATGAGCAAATATATAATAATATTTTAAAAGGTACTGTAAATGAATAACAAAAATAAAATTCTTGAAGAATCCCGAATTGCCCTGGAATCTTTAAAACAAAGTGTTACAGAAGCTTTAGATAAGAAAAAGCGCCTGGGGCAATATGCAGTGATTTCTAAAAACGGCAAGATAATTAAACTCTTTACTGAAGAAACAAAAGATAAAGATTGATTGATGCACATATACATTTAGATGATAAAAGGTTTGATAAAGATCGTCATTATTTAATCAAACAAGCTTTAGATGCGGGTATCAAACAATTTATTACTCCAGCAGTAACTAGCTCTGGTTTTGCAAAGCTCAAAGAACTATCTAACCATTACCCAAGCATTATTCCTGCTTATGGACTACACCCCTATTTCATAAATCAACATAAAAAAAATGATATCAAATATCTGGATATGTGGTTATCAGCAAACAAATCCTGTGCTGTTGGAGAATGTGGACTGGATTATTTCCTTAAAGATTTAGACAAAGATATTCAGCAGTTTTATTTTGACGCCCAAATCGAATTAGCCAAGAAACACCATTTGCCCTTAATTCTACATGCGCGTGGAGCAGTTGATGCCGTTTTTTGCGCTTTAAAAAATGCCAATTACTACAATGCCATGATTCACAGCTACAATGGCAGTATCGAACAAACCCGACAGCTAATTGACAAGGGTGTTAAATTTAGCTTCGGTGGCGCCATCTATAACCCCAATGCACACAAATTACACAAACTAGTCAAATATTGTCCATTAGATTCCATCATGTTTGAAACCGATGCCCCAGATCAAAACTCATATCCAGATTTCAAACTGAGAAATGAGCCGATTAATTTAATTAAAGTTATTAACTATTATTCACAACTAACAAACCATAATCTTGAACAAGTAAAATCCCAAAGTTCAATCACCTGCCTACATTTTTTTAAATAAAACATACTTGTTCAGTTTTCGGTAGCGATAATCTTTTAGCCTGTTAATATTTGCCATTCTTTTAAATTGGATAAATATTATGAATAGCTTTAAAAATTTACATACTCAAAACCAACCATTAATTTTAGGTAACGTATGGGATGTTCAAAGTGCATTACTTTTTCAAAAACTAGGTTTCAAAGCAATTGGCACATCAAGTGATGCGATTGCCAAAACTTTAGGTTACGAAGATGGCGAAAAAATACCATTTAGCCAACTGTTGCGGACAGTAAAAAACATCCAGAAAAAAACTAATCTACCGTTAACTGTGGATATTGAAGGTGGTTATAGCAATAATACTTCTGAAATAATTAAAAATATTATTAGCCTCTATCAGTTAGGAGTTGTTGGAATCAATATAGAAGACTCTTATTCAAACCCCGAAAGAAAAATAAAAGATGCTAACCAATTTAGTGAAGTCATTAAAGAAATAAACGCCTATCTGGTTAAAAATAATATGTTTTTTTTCATCAATGTACGTACTGATTTTTATATTATGGGATTAGAAAACCCGTTAGAAGAGACCATTAAAAGAATAAAATTGTACGAAGATAGTGGTGCCGATGGAATTTTTGTTCCTTGTGTTGTCAATGAAAATGAAATAAGTGAAATAATTAAATCGACTCATTTACCGATTAATGTTATGTGTATGCCGACTTTATCAGATTTCCACAAATTAGAATCTTTAGGCGTAAAACGTATTAGCATGGGACCTTTTCTCTTCAATAATATGGTATCACAATTAGAAAAATCTATAGATAGTCTTGTTACTAATAATAGTTTTATCTCTTTGTTCTAAGAGGACTTAATATGACTGCAAAAATTAAATTTCAAATCAAAGCCATTAAACACAATGAGGTTCAGCATTTATTTAGCTTAACAAATGATGAGCTATCAAAATATAATGCAAAAAGAATTTTAGTAAATGAAAAGCCTGGATATCCTTGTAGAGTGAGTTTAAAGGAGGCAAACATAGGTGAAACCATTATTACATTTCCATATAATCACCACGATGTGGACTCACCTTACAATGCCACAGGCCCAATTTTTATTCGGGACAATGTGCAAACTGCAACACCAAAAGTGAATGTTATTCCTGAAATTTTACAAAATAGATTTTTATCAGTTAGAATTTATGACTCTCAAAACATGATGATTGATGCAACTACCATCCAAGGGAAAGACCTTAAATCTACTATTCAGAAATTGTTTCAAAATAAATTCGCACACTATATACACATTCACAATGCCAATCCAGGTTGTTATAATTGTAGTGTGGAAAGAGCTTAAATAAAGAAATCTGTGTAATCTGTGTAATCTGTGGATTATAATCGCCCTTTTATTCAATAGCTTAACAATGACTCAACTCAATAAAGACAGATTTGGAGGTGTCGCCAGATTACATGGCGATGATGGTTTCCAAAAACTACAAAATGCACATGTGTGTGTCATTGGCATTGGTGGTGTTGGCTCCTGGGTCTGCGAAGCATTAGCACGAACTGGTATTGGTGAGTTGACATTAATAGATGCTGATGATACCTGTGTGACCAATATTAATCGTCAAATTCATGCTCAGACAGCTACCATAGGCCAAGAAAAAGTCAAAGCCATGGCAGACAGAATCACTGGCATTAACCCAGATTGTAAAGTGAATCAGAAAAGCAGTTTTTTTCTGGAATCAACAGCAGAAGAATTGTTAACCTCCAAATATAACTTTGTCATCGATGCAATTGATAGTATTAAACACAAAACTCTACTCATCGCGTTGTGCAAACAAAAAAACATTAATATTATAACTGTTGGTGGTGCTGGAGGCAAAACTGATATTGCTGGCATTCAAGTATGTGACCTGGGTTTGACCCATGGAGACAGATTATTAAGCAAGGTTAGAGCCACTTTGCGCAAGCAATATAGCTTTCCCAAATATGCAGGTAAAAAATTTAATATCCCCAGCGTATTTTCACCCGAAGCAGTTAAACTGCCCTGGTGCGATATTGATAGCGGTGAACAAAAAACCAGTTTAAAGCTGGACTGCAATAATGGATTCGGCACTGATATGACTGTTATCAGTATTTTTGCAATCACCGCTGCCCATTATGTTATTAACTATATTGTTAAAAACTAATTCTTGCCCGCTTTTCTTAGAGTTGCCAAATAAACGCCAGCCAATACCATTATTAGTCCAATTATATCAATAAGACCAGTTGGCCTAGCAAAAAACAACACATCCCACAACATCGACAATGCAGGCTGTAATAACAAAACCATGCCAACGATTGAAGCGGGTAGGTTTGGCATGGACTGAGTGATTAATAACCAGCCAAGCACCTGACAGACAATACCCAAAATCAACAGCGATAACAATGACTGAGTCGAAGGAATAGCGATATTAAGCCCTTCAAAATTTAAGACAACAAGCATGATAAAAGCACAAGTTATTGACATAATCCCCAGGTTTGCCATGGCTGATAAACTATTACGACTTGATTGTACATGTCGTAACGATAGCATAAAACCAGTATAAACAACGGCTGTTAACAGCGCATAAATCACACCCGTTTGGTATTGACTGGAAAGTGCTGACCAATTGATTCCAACCAGCAAAAACAGACCCGAAATAGTGATGCCTAAGCCAATGATAAAGGCCATACCTATTTGTTCTTTAAAAAACAAATAGCCTGCCAGTGCCATAAAAAATACCTGAAAATTACCCAAAACCGTGGCTAATCCAGGGCCTATATAAAAAATACTGCGGTGCCAGAAAAACAAATCTAAAGCAAAAAATATGGCCGCTAAAAATAACCAGCCAAAATACCTCCAGTTTCGCCACAGATCCAATCTTTTTACCCCACAGAAAAAAAGCAATACAAGACCGCCGATAAACATACGATAAAAACCTGAGACACTGGGAGCTACCTGGGCAATTTTCACCCAGACAGATGAGGTGCTGATAATCACAGCAGCCAACAGCATTTTTATTATATTTAGGGAGTAGTTTGTCATTATCTGCTTTGGGAAGGAATATTTTTAATCATCTGGCAAAAGTTTGCTATTTCCGATTTGGAATATTTTGTATTTACCCTGATATCGCTGGCAGGTTGAAATTTTATTGAAGTATCTTCTCTGTATACATTTTTTGGTCGAACTGGCCTTGCAACAAATCCTCCTCCACAATTAGGGCAGACATTTTCCAGTAATTCATCAACACAGCTTCGACAAAATGTACATTCATAGCTACAGATACAGGCATCACCTGAGTCTGCTGGCAAATCTTTATCGCAAAGCTCACAATTGGGACGTATTTCAAGCATTTGAACCTCTTCAGTTTTTATTATTTTACTCAAATCTATGTTTGTAAATGATATCTGATTTTGCTTCAAATGTAATATTAAAATTTAAACTCTCTCTGTTTTTTTTGGAAATTAGTGCTTTATCCATATAAAAAATCTCAACTGGTTTAAAATAATACCCAAGGGGTATACTCATAATTATGGTCAGATGAGATAGAGATACACATTTAAAAAAAAATTATATTACTTAGTGACTGCTTTATTAATTTCTCAAAATTAAATTACTATGACTAATATCTTTGAGTTCTTTAGGATTCACTTTTAAAACTTCACCCACCTTAACTATCTTTTCAATAATACTAAATCGCTTAGCAATAAATTCAATCGCCTCATCAACAGACGAGCCCCTTGCTTTTAAGAAATTTGGATTCCATTCTGTTATTATTACACAATTAGGGCTTTTGTCTAAAATTTCACGAGCACCCTGTAAAACGTATAATTCTGAACCTTCTGTGTCAATTTTGATCAAATCAACAGGCAAGTCTTCTGCCTTTATTAATTTATCCAATGGCTCCGTTTGTACCTTAGCAGATTTTTCATCCTGTTTTATTTTCTCCGAGGTTCTTAGACGTCCGCCACCATGTTTAGCAGCACTCCAGGTTAACTCAAGTGTTCCTGATTCATTAAATGCCGCCATATTTAAGCGAACACTCCTGGGCCTAAAGGCATTAATTTGTACTGATGATTTCATCAATTCAAATATATCTGGGTTTGGTTCCAAAGAATATACTTTGCCTTTTGGCCCAACGATATGATTACCTAGTAATGTAAAAAAACCAATATTTGCGCCCACATCTATCATGGTATTATTTGGTTTCAGATACTTTTCAATAGCCCAAGCCACGCCTTTCTCATAAACTCCATGAGTAATTATGCTATAATTTTGAATATTACGAGTATCAATCATAATTCTACGACCAAAATAAGTCATAGTTACCGCTCTGTTGTTGCCTAAGTAGGCATAATTATTTTGTATTGTGTTTTTCATGATTATATTTTTTATGTAGAAAAAGCCTTAACTTACTTCCCAATAGGAATAGTCAAACCAAGGGTAAAAATGCCATCACCTATGCCATCCTGCCCAGGTAAATCTGTGTTATTTAGATCAAGTCTGGATACAGCCTCAGCACGCAAGCGAATATTATCACCAAAAAAGTACCAGCTGGCACCAAAGCCAATATTAAAATACAGGTTGGTTCCTGACTCAGCAGGCGTTTCATGGTAAATTAAGCCAATCCCCATTAAAAAATAGGGTTTCCATAACGGCTCTTGGTTAATGTCCAGAAAATTGATGCCAACACCATGATGCTTTAATCCATGATCAATATCAAAATCATATTCATCAGTAAAGGCCACTATTTCATACGACCATGTATCATTGATGCTTTTACCCAAGCGCAAATCATAGATATGTGCATCATTTAACTGTAAAGAATCATCAGGCACAACTACACCTGCATTGACATTCCAGTACCAACGCTGATCAAAGCCTTGTGACCAAGCATTAATACAAAAAAATAGAGATAAAAAAACCAGAAATCGAATCATCTTGTGATTATAAATGACTTCTGACTATTGTTAAAGAATATTTATCATTGCTATAATCAAAACAGTGGTTGTGCATCAAAACCATTAATAAATATGAAATCCCCAAGTATTTTTCTACTACTTTTATTCATATTAATGATTGCACGATTACCATATCTCTGCGCAACAAAACCCAAAACAGGTTTACCATAAATGATGTGCGCTTCTCCGTTTGAGCCCATTCCGACCAATTTCCCGCGATTACTAATCTCAGCATCAAAGTCTTTTTGTAGCCATCCAGCAGCAAAGGGCATATCACTTATTGATGTATAAAGGTTATCATTATTCCAGTCGTTTATATTGAGGTTTGTATCAAATATAGTATTGTTATCAGAACCCATGTTTATATCTGATACATTGACTGCCCAACAATCCTCTGGTCGACTACTATAGTTTGGAGGTAAGGGATCAGGAACAGGTAAACCTCCTGTTGAATTATTTACCAATTGTTCACGATCATAGGCCTTAAAACGGTGATTTTCACAAGCACCAAAATTTGCAGCTAGTTCTTTTGTAAATGGTGCCACAGGTGGTGCTGCAACTGCCTGAAAAGGATCCACATAATGCTGTTTTGTCGGATACATATTGACCCACTCACTTTGAGCATCAATAATACTTTCTACTGTAAAATCATTATTGGTTTGTGTTTGCATAAATAAGGCAGACACTGCATGAACTGGCAAGCCCCATGTAGTTTGTAACGCACCACCTTCTGTTTCTATAATTGTAGTAGTATTGTTTCCAGATATTAAGGAAGGATTAAACGAACCAGGAGAGCTATGCACAAGCTCAGTAGTAAAAGAAACGATAGCTGCTGCCTCATAGGACATATCAATACCCGAAGTCGCATCAATAATACTGGCTGAACCAAAAAGACCACCAGTTCCATCTGGTGCTTGTATATTAATGGTATCGTCCAACAACCATTTACCAGTTGGTGCTGACCAATTGGCTATTAATGTAGCACAGTCTTGAGGAATGCTATCTGACAAATGAATAGCCGCTTGTGCATCCTCGCCAAGCAGCTCCCCCATTTCAAATACCTCTATATACCCTTCTGTTACACGTTCCATATTCTGGGTGAGACCATCATCAAAGGCACCTGAAAATGCAAAAGGCAAAAACTCCTGGCCATTAATTGTAGGAACAGTGCAAGAATTGTCATTTGTTAAAATTTTAACAGACTCCTGACCTGCAAAACTTGTTCCCACGTTCACTGCCGTTGAGATTACAGGTACCAATGTCGCCGTCCAAGCATCAAAGGGACTCATGTACAAGTTAAAATCAAGCACTATCCTGGCATTTTTGCCTTCACGGAACTTAATTTTTAACGCCTTTACCCTATCGGTAGTATTAACTAGAGTAATGAGCGTATTTAAATTATTTCTTACCGTATAATAGGGATATATTAAAACCTGACCAACACCATCTTTTGCTAAGTGCATACCTGTTAAACTTGTTTGGCCTTTTTCAGTTTGTATTTTTTTATTGGCAATGGAATCTACATATGTACTTTTTTTATGTCTGGAAATTTTGGCATGATTGGCAAACAATCCTGGTGTAGCACTTTCATTGATTGATCTTTGCGCTGAAAAGCCAATGACTGGCAATCCTGTTATGGTGATGCTTTCATCGATTGACTGAAAAGTCTGTTGGAAGTAAAGTGAAACCCAACCGTTTTCAAATGGGTTCACTACTATATGTTCACCGCCATCTAACATATTACCATTTTCAGAATGTGCAGCTGGGTAGTTACTAGAAAAAAGACCAATCGGAACTGAAGGGTTATTGTCATCTTTAAATATACTAATATTATTGCTTGCATAACATAAAGTGGGAATATCAGAGCCTGGTGGTTGATAAGCAGGTATCAGTTCTTCTCTGTTGTATATTGTATGTTGATAAGGTTCGCAACTAAGCCCATTGTTGATAGAAGAACTAAAAGGTGCGATAGGGACAACGGTTGATGCATACCTAGGATCAGTATGGTATTGACGAGTTGGCATTGTTACAATCCAGTCTGTACTGGAATTCATACTCATACCATCTTCTTCTAACGCATATTCATTGTATAAACTCGTTTTCATAAAAACTGAATCCAATGCCTTTAAGCCATTTTCCCAGTTTAAATTAAATTCTTCACCGTCTTTATTGGTAACTAATGATGTGGTTTTTCCATCTGCCAAAGTAGGAGAATCATTATCAATACTGAAGTGTAAAATTGCATCACTAAAATCAGCTATTGCAATCGCTTCTTCACTCATGGCCGTACCATCAACCACATCAATAAAAACAAGACTGCCCATTAGCCCACCTGATGGTGGCAACATATCTATATCTGAATCATTAAACCAATAATTATTAGTGGAAATCGCGTCCCAGGCATCAACCAAACGCGAGCAGTTAGCACTTGGCTGGTTTTGATCAATAATGGTTGCCATTGCACTCTCCCCAGTAACTACCCCCATTTCAATCACTTCTATAAAGCCTTCATACATCCTTTTATTGTCTACGCCATATGCATCCAGCATTTCACCAGAATAATTATCAGCATGAAATAATACTCCATCAATTCCAAATGATGGTACAGTGCATGATATATCAGGATTAGTCAGTTTTGTAAACCCTCCCTGAGGCGTATTTTCCTTTACCATTGATCCAACCCATGTATCATGAGAGCCCAAATAAAGGTTGAAAGTAAAGACCTCTCTACCATTCGCAGCTTCTCGAAACCTGACCCTGATGGCTTTTGCCTGATCGCTTGAATTGATCAAAGTGATTAAGGTATTAAATTCACCATTAACAGTGTAATATGGAAAGACAAGTACTTGACCAGTACCATTGGTACTTATGTGAACCGCGTTAACTGGTAGGCTGCAAAATAGAATCAGCAAATATTTTAGTATATTTTTCATTTTTTCTCCTTGTAGTGCTCTTAAATTGATCAGTTTCGGCAAGCATTATTAATTTACTGTAGTAAAGTAATTTTTGAAAGCCTTTATCTAATATTTATTTAAATTAAACACTATTACCTATGTCAATCAAAGGCACTGTGCAGGAATGGTCAGGTACAATCACACCAATATTAATGCTTAATAATAGAGATAAAAAAACCAGAAATCGAATCATTTTGTGACTATAAACGACTTCGGGTTTTTCTTAAAAAATCAATATTTTATCATCCACTTATTTTTTAGGCAAAGGGGCTGAGGATATTATTTTCTTTATGTTCTTGTTCATTGTAATCAGCCCGTAATTAGCTAAGACACCATTACCATTACTATCATTTAGTGTGCCATTTATGTACTTTTGTGCTACAAAACCCAAAACAGGCTTGCCTATTATTGTCTGGATTCCTCCATTTATACCTACCCCAGAAAGTCTACCAGGCTGTCCCTGTTCATCTGCAAAGTCCATTTGCATCCAGCCACTTGAGGATTCCAAATGATAGATTGGATTTGTATTATTACCAATTAACCAATCATTCATTTTTAAATGGGAAGCAAAGATGCTATTTACATCCTCAGTTGTACCATCAACATCCGCCACATTAACAGACCAGCAATGTTCCGGAACATACACACCTGGAGGTAATAACGGAAAAATAAAATCATTTTGATCCAAGCCCTGCTCTCGATTATATGCTTTAAATCGTAACTCAGCACAGGCACCAATATCGTCAGATAACCCAACACTAAATGGCTCCAGTTCTGTGGCTGAATTTGAAAACAACGGATCAACATAGAATGACTTGGTAGGGTAACTATTGATCCATTCAGTTTGTGCACCGATACCTCATTCAATCACAAATTCATTAATCACTTGCGCCTGCATAAATAATGCCGTCACCGCATTTAAGGGCGAGTTCCATGTGGTTTGAATAATACCATCATCAGTCTCTATCAGAGTCGTGGCTATATTACCAGATGCCAAGTTTGGTAATAGGTCGCCAGGGATTGTATGGACAATCTCTGTATTAAAAGCAGATATTGCTGTGGCATCATAAGACATATCAACACCCCCAGCGACATCAATAATACTCACTGAACCATATAATCCTCCTGTTCCATCTGGAGCTACCATATTAATGGTTGGGTCACTAAACCATTTGCCACTGGCAGGAAGCCAATTTGAGATCAATGAATTACAATTTTCAGGAACACCTGAAACACCATGCGTGGTAGCAGATGCATCAATACCAATCACTTCAGCCATTTCAATTATTTCAAGAGACCCTTCTGTAACACGCATCATATTCTGAATAAGTCCATCATCAAAAACACCTGAAAATGCGAAAGGTAAAAACTCATGCCCATTAATCATAGGAACAGTACAGGAGGTGTCACTGGTGACAATCTTAACAGACTCCTGACCCGCAAAGCCAGCACCACCGATAGATGTTGAACTAGTTTCCACTAATGCAGCAGTCCAAACATCAAAAGGACTTAAATACAAATTAAAAGCCAGTACTTCTCGACCATTTCTACCTTCAAGGAATCGGACTTTTAGTGCCTTTACCTGATCAGTCGTATTGACAACACTAATCAACGTATTTAAACCATTTCTTACCGTATAATATGGATACAGTAATACTTGACCAGTATTATCCTTAGCAATATTCATTCTCAACAATTGTCCCTGATTTGGAGAACCCGTAACAATAGTTTTACTTTTGTGTTTAAAAATACCAGCATATTGAGCAAGTAAACCAGGCGCTGCATTTGCATTGGTATATTTTTGTACCGCAAAACCAATAATAGGCAAACCTGCAATAGTCATATTTTCGTTTTCTGTTGATTGATTGAAAACTATAGTCACCCAGCCATTGTTGAATGGAGTAACAATATGCTCTGGTATAATATTGTTGAGTTGATCCAAACTAGCAGCAGGGTGATTACTTGCAAAGATGCCAACAGGTATGGAAATATTATTTTCCTCCTTTAAAATACTGATATCATTTATTGTATAACACAAAGAAGGAATCGTTGGTAGCACTGGCGGCGGCGTCGGGCTGCCAGGAATAACAGTCCCAGGAGGATTTATGGGCGCTAACTCTTCTCTATTATATAGTCCTGAAACTAAATAAGGTTCACAGCCTGGCTTATTATTAGTCAGTAATGAAGTAAATGGAGCAACAACCTCATTAGTCAGCAAATGCATGGGATCGTTGTGAAAATGAGCTGTTGGCATTGTCACGATCCAGTCTGTCTTA
>JAESTH010000107.1 GCA_016763695.1 Alcanivoracaceae bacterium | reverse complement strand
CCTTCCCAACGGTTTGAACTATTTATCTCTGGAGAGAAATGCCAACTCATTATCAGGTGGCGAGGCACAGAGAATACGGCTTGCCAGTCAAATTGGCGCTGGTTTAGTTGGTGTTATGTATGTATTGGATGAACCCTCAATAGGCCTGCATCAACGTGACAATGAGAAATTATTACACACATTAACCAAGCTCAAGGAATTAGGAAATACAGTTATTGTGGTCGAACATGATGAAGATGCCATCGCTAAAGCCGATCATGTGGTGGATATTGGCCCAGGTTCGGGGATTCATGGAGGTTATATTGTTGCACAGGGCACACCGCAGGAAATTCGGGACAACCCTGAATCAATAACTGGACAGTATTTATCTGGAAAACAAAGGATAGAAGTACCCAAACAAAGAACTAAAATAGCCAAAGACAAAGTTTTTCATCTCAAGGGTGCAACAGGCAATAATCTTAAAAAGGTAAATCTGAAAATACCCGCTGGTTTATTTACCTGCGTGACTGGCGTTTCGGGTTCGGGTAAATCAACCTTAATAAACAGTACCTTTTATCGTGTTTTGGCCCAGCAGCTTAATCGTAATCAAAACCGACCAGCGGCTTATCAGTCATTTGAGAATCTTGATTTATTTGATAAAGTAGTAGAAATCAACCAAAAAGCCATAGGTAGAACACCACGCTCAAACCCCGCGACCTATACTCAGTTGTTCACTCCCATTCGCGAACTTTTTGCAGGTACTCAAGAAGCGCGTGCCCGGGGCTACAAACCTGGGCGGTTTAGTTTCAACGTTAAAGGCGGCCGTTGTGAGGCCTGCTCTGGTGATGGTTTGATCAAAGTGGAAATGCATTTTTTACCCGATGTTTATGTGACCTGTGATGTCTGTAAGAGCAAAAGATATAACCGTGAAACTTTAGATATACGTTTTAAAGGTAAAAATATTTATGAAGTTTTGAACATGACAATTGAAGATGCACAGGTATTCTTCGATGCAATACCAACCATTAAAATGCGCCTGGATACGCTGATGGATGTGGGCTTGAGTTATATCACTCTGGGACAGAACGCCACGACCTTATCGGGCGGAGAAGCGCAAAGAATCAAGCTGGCAAAAGAATTGTCAAAAAGAGACACGGGTAAAACCATTTACATCCTTGATGAGCCCACCACAGGTTTACATTTTGCCGATATTAAACAGTTATTAGCTGTTTTGCACCGTTTACGCGATAAAGGTAACACCATTGTTGTGATCGAGCATAATCTTGATGTGATAAAAACCGCAGACTGGATCGTTGATATGGGCCCAGAAGGCGGAGACCTGGGTGGAAAAATTGTCGCTCAGGGTACGCCTGAACATATTGTTAAAAAATACCAAACACATACGACTCACTTTTTGAAAGCCATGCTGTGATAGGCAAATTATGTTATGCAAAAAGCCTGCAAAATTGACTTTGCAGGCTTTGTCTTATCTACAGTTTGTTACTGTAACTTACAGTGTATAACTGTCAACATTTGAACAAAATGTTGTGCTATTTTGATTGCAGACTTGATAAGTATATGTGACACCAACTGTTACATTTCTATCGTTCCATAAACCATCATTTTTAGTCCTTTTAAAGAAAGCCCCATCACGATAAATATCAACTCTATTTGTCGTTGCATCGCTCCAGAATATCTTGATCCTATTACCAGCATTATTTTCTCCAAGTGTCATGGTTATATCATTTCCACCCACAGGAGGATCTGTTACTGTAACAGAATCAGTAAAACTATCCGTTGCACCATCATTATCTGTCACAGTTAATGTTACAGAAAATGTACCAGCACTGGCAAATGTATTAGATGCCGTTACACCTGAGGCACCAAATGACCAAGAATAACTAGAAATTGTACCATCACTGTCCGAGCTGCCTGAAGCATCAAAGTTACAACTTAAGTCAGTACAACTAGAGGTAAATGCTGCTGTAGGTGCAACGTTAGGTGCGCCGGTTGTGTAACTACCAGTTAAGTTCACACCAGTATAAGCGGAAAATGCAACTATCATCACATGATAAGTACCTGTTTGCGCGGGATCCACAGGGCAGCTCTCGGTATTACCACCAATAAAAGGACGGCAATCGTAAACTGTTAATGTTGGTGCACTACCAAATCTCACATATAAATCAGCATCACCAGTACCGCCATTCATGTCAAATGTCAAATTAGTTGCTCCTGCTGGAACTTCTAAAGTGAAATTAGCTTGGTTGTTTAAAGAACCTGATAAGTTTGTTTTTGCGACACCATTGGTTAATATTGAAGCATTTGGATCAATAAAAGTGACAGATTGAGTTGATGAACCAGTGGTTCCCAGATCATCTGTAACTGTTAAAGTCACAGAGAAAATGCCATAATCAGGAAAAGTATTTGATGCAGTCACTCCAGTAGCGCCAAATGACCAGTCATAACTGACAATAGTACCATCACTATCTGAACTAGCTGAGCCATCAAAGTTACAGCTAAAGCCAGTACAGCTTTGTGTAAATGAAGCCACTGGTGCTGCATTGCCTGGGACTCCGTTAAGTGTTGCAACACCAGCATAGGTGGCCTTGCCTGAGCGATTATCTGTCCAAGTCATAGCGATTTGATCCAAGACTACTGATAGACCATTATAGTCACCCCATTCCTGTCCATCATTTAAATTAGATGAAGTTTGTGAGGTGAAACGTGATTCACTCCATGAGTTACAGCCATCTACTGAAGTTGAATAATAGAAATCAACACCAGTGCGGTTTGATGAATGACGGGTATCATAATAGCCTATATGTACTGTACTGTCATCTCCAACTTTAATCCAGGGATGGTATCTATCCTGGGCGTTTCCAGCAGCGATTGAGTCACTGGTATCATGAGGAATAGCACAAGAGGTCCAGCTAGAACCGCCATTAGTTGATTTCATGACATTGATCCAAGTGTGATTTGCTGAAGCGTTATTACCGCCGGCACTGTCATCTTCTTCATCTGTGTAAGCCACATAAATGGTATCATTATTGGTGTCAACATCTGCAGAAGTATAAATAAATGCCCTACGAGTTTCCATTGATGGAATGGCTACATCAAAATTACCATTTAATGGAGTAATTTGGGTACTGGAGCCAAATGACGAGCCACCATTGGTTGATTTGATCAATCTAATACCGCCATTAGTGGCAGTTGAAGGATAAAAGTAATAAATATTACCTGCTGCATCTGTAGCAATGTCACTACCAATACCTCGGGGCTCAGAAGAAAATGAAAGAGGGTTCGAAAATGAAACACCTAAATCAGTTGACCTAGAAAATTGCATAATATTGCCATCATGCCAGGTCATATAAATATTATCGAGGTGTGGAGAACTAGCAGATCTGTCAACATGAATAAATTCTTTATCACTACCAGTCGTTGTAATATCTTGCATAGGTCCCCAAGTATGTCCTTGGTCAGTTGAAACAGACCATCTAACGCCGATTGCAGAACCTGATCTTCGTAAATCACCTTGATAAACACGTGACCCATCTGAGGACCAGTCAACTGTTGGATCACAACAACTACTATTGGGATTGACTTGTGATTTTGTCCATGATACACCTGCATCGCTAGAATAATACATGGCTTGGCCATTTTGAGTATTGGTTCCAGCAACACAGTTATTTTTATTGACTGGATTACATTCAATTGAAGACTCATCACCAAGAACGCCACTCTCTATTGCAATTTCATTAGATGCCGTTTTTAACTGTTGCTCAAGTGTGGTTTGACCGTATGTGTCTTCAGGAAAAGTACCATTCCCCAGACCTTCTTTATACCAGATTCCATCAACTAATAAGCCGCCATAGTGGCCTAAAAAGTTTTGGAAAAGTGATCTTGGATAATACTTACCTGTTTCTGGATGCTCTTTTCTGTATTGAATTTTAAAAAATACAGGTACATTTGCTAAGTGCTGATCATCAAATGGTAGCACATTTATATCTTTCTTGGTTAATTGATAGTTTCTGTCATCCCATGGGCCCATTTCCAGTAACAGGCTGTAGTCCAGTGACTTGTCAACGCCTAATGCGTTTTCAATATACAAAGGCTCAACAATTTCAGCTTGTGCAGCAAACACAGAAAATACTGCGGCAACAAGCAATGAATTTTTCATTGGTTTTATCATTGTAGGTTCTCTCTCTTTTTTTGGTTAATTATTGTCATGTGGTAATATTTTTGACATATTTTTCACATATTTCTTATTTTCGCACAAAATAATGCCAAGCTAAGATAGCATAAAATGAGGAGAATGTCACAAAAATGTACAGTAATTCTTTGATGTATTTATGCTAAATGGATTGAAAACCAAATAAAAACCCTAACTTAATAATGAGAAGTTGCTAACTTGAGGACTACTATGAAAAGCACAATAATAATTCATATTTGGAAGAGAAAAAAACCGTGAGAATCTATCAACTTGATGAACAATACACATTAGCCCGAAAAAAGGCCTGGCCTAGGGCCTTTAGGCTTGCATTGATTTTTGCGGGTATTATATGGGCAGTGTTTTTGCTTGATTTTATTTTACCTTTTATTGGTTTGACGAATTTTGGTATACACCCTCGTCATGTGACGAGTTTATTTGGAATTTTCACTACTGTTTTTTTACATGGAAGTTTGTCGCATATCATCAGTAATACCTTGCCATTGGTATTGGCAATCACCGCATTATTCGGTAATTATCCAAAAACAGCAAAAAAAATAATGTTCTACTCAATACTTCTAACTGGTTTGCTGGTTTGGAGTTTTGCTCGACCTGCCAATCATATAGGCGCCAGTGGGCTGTTGTATTGCTTGTTAACCTATATATTTTTCAGCGGCTTTATCAAAAAAGATATTCAGTCTATTGGTCTATCGCTTGTTATTGCTTTTTTATATGGTTCGCTGATTTTTGGTATCATACCTGATGAAGCTCATATCTCATGGGAGTCACATTTATTTGGCTTTATAACAGGTGTTTTTTTGGCATGGTTTTATCGCCACAAAGATAAACCCATATATAGAAGCTGGGATGAGGAAGAGTGAACTATTCAAAACCGCCTGCAAATATTAACTCTTTTTCAACAATCGTTATGCGTTGATCCATGCTGATGTTATTGAATATTTCCCTCTGACCATGTGGCCAACGTATACTTATTTCCTCAATAACTGTTGCCTGTCCTAGGCCAAACTCCAGTGGCAAGCTATTTTGCGAACCTCGTCCAGCACCACCTGATACTTCCTGTACAATAGTCGTGGTGTTAGTGCGTATTTCTACCCTGGCTCCGATGGCACTGCGATTACTGATGGTGCCGATTAATTTAATAACCAACCAGTGGTTATTATTAATAGAGTCGTTGCGCAATAGCCGCGTCGCTGTTTGGCTAAAACCCGCAGAATTACCATCGGTAATGACGACATCGACATCACCATCATTATCAAAGTCTGCAAAAGCAATACCGCGACCGTCGATTTGTTCGGCAGTAACAAAAACGCTGCTGGCGATATCGGTAAAAGTATTATAGCTACCGATCAAAATACGCTTTATTTTTCACTATAAATAAAAACCTCTGTCTCTGATGATTGAGTTTTAAAGCCTCTATACATGCCAGCAGTATTAAATATCATAACAGGCTTGCCATTTTTGTCTAAACCGACTATTCCACCATCACCACCTACCTTTTTTAATTCCTGATTAATGACTTCATTTGCTGATTGCTTAAGAGATATGTTTTTATACAATACTCGGGCACAAATATCGTGTGCCACTGCATAGCGGATAAAATACTCACCATGACCAGTGGCAGAAATTCCACAACTGCGATTATCTGCATAAGTACCAGCACCGATTATGGGTGAGTCACCGATTCGCCCAAAGGCTTTATTGGTCATGCCACCAGTTGATGTGCCCGCAGCAATAGTGCCATCCTTATCTATGGCAACAGCTCCCACCGTACCAAATTTGTGATCCGTTTTTAATAAATCCTCAGACAGTGAGACATCTTTTTTATGTTGAATGGCTTGCCATTGTTTATACCTGTATTCACTGTCAAAATAGTTATTATCGACAGTATCCAGACCCTGTTGTTTGGCAAACTCATCTGCTCCGAGGTTTGACAACAGAACGTGTGGAGAATTAAGCATGACCTCCTTAGCAGCATTGATAGGGTTCTTCACGTGGCTAACACCTGCAACCGCACCAGCCTGTAAATCATTGCCGCGCATAATTGAAGCATCCAGTTCGTGTTTACCCTCGGCTGTATAAACTGCACCGATACCAGCATTGAATAATGATGAGTTTTCCATCACATTAATAGCGGCAATAACTGCATCAGTTGATGTGCCGTCATTTGCTAAAACTTTATATCCGGCATTAATGGCTTGTGTCAACTTGAGTTTGATTGCTTGTTCTTTTTCATCACTCATGTTTTCTTTTAATATGGTGCCAGCACCGCCGTGGATAACGATGGCTAACTGGTGATTGGGAAGTTCTTTTGCCATAATGTTAAATGTTAAGATAAGTGTTAATAGTAATTTTAATTTCATATTTTAGCCTTTTGCAGTTGACCATAAGCCCTGATTGATGTTGATGTGAGTTAAATCCTCTTAATTGTAGACCTGGACTACCCAAAGTGTCAAATACCTCATCACTTTTGACATCATTGATGTGGTGATAGGGTGCATAACAAATAGCACATTGCCTATTAACCTTGTTATCAGTTTGTTGGGGTATTTTTAGTTTATTGATGGGGTCGTAAAAGATTAACAGCTTTGCATAAAGTAACAAGATGTTTATTTTTTATTACAATTGTTCTGATTAGATAGATTTTTCGTTCACTTAGACACTTCAACTTGTAATCATAAATTACTCTGTGGTAAAGTCGTTTGCTTAATTTATAAATGAGTGGAGTATTGAATGAAAAAGAGTTTAGTTATATGGGCATTAACGTTTTCTGTAGTTGGATTTACTCAGAATATCAAAATACAAGGTATTATAGATGGCCCATTATCTGGAGGTACGCCTAAGATGTTAGAATTATATGTTATGAGTGATGTGCCTGACTTGTCAGTATATGGTGTGGATGTTGCATCGAATGATGGAGTTTCTGGTGGGCAGGATTTTGCTCTTCCTGCAGGATCAGCCTCCGCAGGTGACCATTTATATTTTTCTGCACATGCTGCTGAAATCAGTACATATTTTGAGATGCCAGGCATCACAGTTAATAATAATTCAATTAGTGTAAATGGTAATGATGCTATTGTTTTATATTTCAATGGTACTGCTTATGATGTATATGGCTATGATGGTGTTAACCCAGTTCCAGACAATTCAGATTATCTTGATTCTACTGCTTATAGAAATGCAAGTGCGCTTCCTACATTGACATTTAATGCAGCTGACTGGGATATTCCGGGACCTAATTTGCTTGATGGATGTACCTTGAATTCTACTTGTGGAACTTCTTATCCTTTAGGTACACTTCCAGTTGAGCTTATGAATTTCTCTGTTGAATAAATAAGATTTAAAAAACAAGATTTAAAAAGCCTAAATTGAAAAGTTTGGGCTTTTTTATTGTAGCTTTGAGAACATGCACAATTTTCCCCAGCTATTATCTGGCACATTAATATCTAACTGATGACCGCCATTGAATACCTCCAGCCAATAGTTTTGATTTTCCACCCAGCCAGCATTGAGAAAAAAATTCTGTTCCTGAATAACCGTATCATGCCATGGATCAGTTAATCCAATGGATATATAAAGTGCTACAGGCCTCAGTGCATTCATTGGAGCATTGGTACCTGCAAATGCAACTAAAGTCCCAGCACTAATGACATAGCCTGCAAACTCATCGCTATTTGATAAAACGTAATCATGCATTAAGTGCGCACCTGCTGAAAAGCCATGTCCATAAATTCGGGTTCTTTCAACTTTATACAGACTCCACATATGCAAAAAAACATCATTTAATATGGCATAATCAAGAGCAGGTAACCAACTACCGGTTGAATCATCGCTTCCTGCCTGAGCCAATACTATAAAGTTATTTTCTTCTGAAGTTGTTTGCCAAAAATTACGGGTCAATTCCGCATTGAGTTGAGATGTTCCTGCTCCGGCTTGACCATGCCAGGCTATCATGAGTGGCAATGGTTTCTGGGAATCATAGGTACTGGGGACATATATATAGTATTCTCTATTTGCACCCTGGGAAAATAAAGTCATGGTTTGTCTTCCTGTTAAACCACCTGTGCCATTTGAACTCTGTGAATCGTCCTGAAAACCTGCGTTGAAAATGATATCGGCACAATCCATAAAACTAGGAATATCAGGCAAAGCACAAACTTCACCTGATAATAATATCGCTAATAAGCTAAATTTCTTTTTCCAGTCTTTCAACATTTCTAAAGCCTTTAGGTAATAGATTACCACGTTTAGCTCTGTACCCTAAGAAATTTTGTAAGTCCTTCCATTTTATCCGAATATATCGGGCTCCTGCCCAAACCAAGAATGATTCATCTTCTCCTACAACAACTATGTCAACCATGTATTCATCACCTGCTTTTAACAATTTAGGTGGGATATTGATCATCTTATTACCCTTGCCTTTGGCTAGCTGTGGTAGCTCGCGTACGGGGAATGCCAGCAAGTATCCAGCGCTGGTTACGCAAATAATAAAATCCTCATCAACATTGTTAATTACTTTTGGTGCCAGTGTGGTAAAACCTTTTGGTACGGATATGCACTGTTTGCCTGCTTTTACTTTGGAATATAAGTTTTCAGTTTCGGTGATAAAACCATAACCTGCAGAACTCGCCATTAACAATATAGTGTCAGCTTTTTCACAAATTGTGGCGACAAATTGGCTGTCATCTGGCAGTTTGAACTTTGTAGTCAGCGCTTCGCCCTGTCCACGTGCGGACGGTAATGTATGCGATAATAATGAAAAACTTCGACCATGATTGCTTAAAAATACGGCATTTAAATTGCTACGACCAAGTGCATGGTGAGCATATTCATCTCCTGATTTAAAGTTTATTTTCTGTATATCAATTTCATGACCTTTGGCGGCTCTAACCCATCCAGCCTTGGATAGGATAATGGTGTTTGGTTCATTTGGTACCAGGCTGGTTTCATCAAATACTTTAGCAGCAGTACGGTCAACAATCATACTTCTTCGGGCATCGCCGTATAACTCAGTATCTTCCATGATTTCTGTTTTGATCAGTTTCTTTAATTTGGCTTTGGATGATAATATACCACTGAGTTCATCTCTTTCTGCCATTAATTCCATTTGTTCTGTTCTGATCTTCATTTCTTCCAAACGGGCAAGATTTCGAAGTTTGGTTTCTAAGACGGCCTCTGCCTGAATTTCAGATAATTTGAAAGTTGCAATCAGTGCTTCTTTTGGATTTTCTTCTTCTCGAATGATCCGAATAACTTCATCTAAATCCAGATAAGCAATTAACAAGCCTTCTAAAATATGTAAACGAGCCTCAACCTTATCCAGTTTAAACTGTAGTCTGCGCCTGACTGTTTCCTTTCTAAAAACCAGCCACTCCTGCAAGATCATCTTCAGGGTTTTAACCTGTGGGCGTTTATCCAGGCCGATCATATTAAGATTAACCCTGAATGATTTTTCCAGATCGGTGCTTGCATATAAATGGCTCATTAAGCCATCATAATCAATGCGGTTGGAGCGAGTAATGATAACCAACCTAAATGGATTTTCATGATCAGATTCATCGCGTAAATCTTCTACCATTGGTAGCTTCTTTGCACGCATCTGGTTAGCAATTTGCTCTAGTATTTTTGCAGGGCTGGCCTGATGTGGTAAAGCGGTAATAACAATGTTTTTATCTTCACGCTTATGGATACAGCGCATACGAATGCTGCCTTTACCACTGGTGTAAATGTCGATGATATCTTTTCTGGGTGTGATGATATCAGCGAAAGTTGGATAATCTGGACCCTGAATATGCTGACATAAATCTTCAATGCTAGAGTCGGGATGATCCAGTAACTGAAATAGTGCCGCAGAGACTTCACGCAAATTATGTGGAGGAACATCGGTAGCCATACCCACGGCTATGCCTGAACCGCCATTAAGTAGTATATTAGGCAGACGTGCAGGCAGAAATATGGGCTCCTGTAATGTGCCATCAAAGTTTGGCTGCCAGTCAATGGTGCCCAGCGGAACTTCCTGTAACAAACTCTTTGAGTAAGCTGTTAACCTTGATTCGGTATAACGCATGGCAGCAAAGGATTTAGGGTCATCGGGAGAACCAAAGTTACCCTGTCCATCGACCAATGGATAACGATAAGAAAATGGCTGTGCCATCAATACCATTGCTTCGTAACTGGCAGAATCTCCATGTGGATGGTATTTACCTATGACGTCACCGATGGTACGAGCAGATTTTTTATGTTTGGATTTAGCCGATAAACCCAGTTCACTCATGGCAAATACAATGCGTCTTTGCACAGGCTTTAACCCATCTCCAACAAAAGGTAATGCTCTATCTAGTACCACATACATTGAATAATCCAAATAGGCTTTCTCGGCATATTCGCCCATTGGCATAATTTCAAAATTTAGAATTTTTGACATTTAGTTAAATTAATACAATAAAGCGATATTTTACACGCTGTCTCAAATATTTCATAGAAGAATGAAATTTAAAATAAATATGCCTTTTAATAGACGATTGTGTGAAATGTTCTGGTTAGCGCAATAGAATGAACAAAACTGACTAAATAGTGCCTGACCGAGAAAGAAGTAATCTACTACGGAAAAGCTGGATTTGACCAAAAATATCCCATTATTTTCGTCAAATAGCCAACTATTCTCCTCAAATAATGAAATATTTTGCTTCAAACCAGGCCTTCCCTCGCTACGATTCCTTTCTCGGTCAGACACTAAATAAAATAATTTTCATAATCATAGTCAGATAAAATTCAAATAAATCAATCTCTGCTTTATAATAAATTCTTTTTCTCACAAATAAACAATGCATTTTTTAGTAAGCAATGATGATGGGGTGAATGCCACAGGGATTAAGGCTTTGGCCGAGGCTCTTAACGGTTTGGGTGAGATTACTATTTATGCCCCAACGGATAACAAATCAGGTGCCAGCAACTCATTGACTTTAGATCCGCCCATCCGAGTCTTTAAACTGGCGGAAAATCGATTTTCAGTGACTGGTACGCCAACAGATTGTGTGCATATGGCGCTAACGGGCTTAATGGATGAGGAGCCTGATATGGTGGTATCAGGAATAAACAATGCACCTAATCTGGGTGATGATGTTTTGTATTCAGGTACAGTTGCGGCAGCTATTGAAGGTCGTTATTTAGGTTTGCCAGCCATTGCTTTTTCTTTGGCAACAAAAGCTGGTAAACAACGATATTTTACAACAGCACAATATTACCTAACAAAGATCATACAAAATATTCTGACTCATCCATTGCCAGAAGATACGATTTTAAATGTCAACTTCCCCAATTTACCACAAGATCAAGTAAAAGGCATTAAAGTGACTCGTTTAGGTAATAGGCATAAAGCAGAAAACACAGTAAAAGATATGGATCCCAGAGGAAGAAAAATCTATTGGATTGGTGCAGCAGGCCCTGAGGCAGATGCTGGTGAGGGCACAGATTTCCATGCGATAAAAAATGGTTATGTTTCAATTACACCATTGCAAGTCGATATGACTAAGCACTCGGCGCTAAACGCTCTGCAAGAATGGAGCTCAAAAATCACATGAATTCGGCATTGGGTATAGGAATGACTTCTCAAAGAACACGAAATCGTATGATTGTCAGGTTACGGGAAAAGGGCATAACTGATGAAAAAGTATTGGCTGCGATGTCAATTGTGCCCAGACATTTGTTTATGGATGAAGCCATGGCCCATCGAGCTTATGAAGACACGGCTTTACCGATAAAACACGGTCAAACTATTTCGCAGCCATGGGTAGTTGCCAAGATGACAGAAATCGTTTTACAGCAACATCCTAAAAAGGTTTTGGAAATCGGTACAGGTTCAGGCTATCAGGCGGCGGTATTAGGTCAGCTGGTAGAAAAGGTCTTTAGTGTAGAGCGCATAGATGATTTAACCCGAATAGCCCGACGTCGATTTATTAAACTCGGTTATATGAATGTTAGAACCAAAACAGGAGATGGCTTTAAAGGTTGGCAAAGTGAAGCGCCTTATGATGTCATTATTGCAACGGCTGCGCCAGAGGAAGTGCCAGAAAATTTACTTAAACAGCTTAGGATTAGTGGTGTGATGATTTTGCCATTAGGGGACAGCAAGAGGCAAAATCTGGTCAAAATCACCAAGACCGATAATGGCTATATTACCGATCAACTGGATGCCGTTATGTTTGTGCCATTTTTACATGGTGTTGTGCGCGGATGAGACGGGGTATTTATTACTTCGTTATATGTATTTTTGTACTATCTATCTCTTCATGTGGCAGACGTACACCTGCTCCAGTAAAGAGCGGCGAGTATAGTAAATATCAGCGTGTTCCGCATAAAACCCGAAGAAGTCAGTCCAGAGCAGGCTATATTATTGTAAAAAAGGAGATACCTTATATTCCATAGGTTTCAACCAAAATATAGACTATAAAGTTCTGGCTAAAATCAACAATATCCCAAAGCCATATAGAATATATCCTGGGCAAAAAATAAAATTTAAAAAAGACAAGTCCACTCTTGCCCACAGAGGTGGTAAGACTAAGCCCGTATCTGTTAAAAAGCCTAAAGTTAACAACCCTAAGATTGTAACGACTAAGACAATAAATAAATCGATTAAAAGTGCAACAGTCGCAAAAAACACCAGCAAAAAAAACAGCAAAACAGTTAAAAAACCAATTGTCAAAGCAAAAATCAAGCCCGCTACACAACAGGCTCCAAGCTCAAATTCTCGCTGGATGTGGCCAGTAAAGGGTAAGATTCTCAGCACTTTTTCACAATCAGATACCTCCAGAAAAGGCATTGATATTTCCTCTAATCTGGGAGCGCCAGTTTACGCCAGCAATAATGGTACAGTGGTTTACAGTGGTGATGGTTTGAGAGGTTATGGCGAATTAATCATCATTAAACACAGCAACAATCTCCTCAGCGCCTATGCGCACAATGCCAACAGATTAGTCAAGGAAGGGCAGGTCGTAAAACAGGGACAGAAAATTGCAAATTCAGGCAAAGGCACAGACGGCCGGCCTCTATTACATTTTGAAATCAGGAAAAATGGTCAACCTGTTAACCCTTTGCTCTATCTACCCAAAAAATAAATAATAATTTGCTTAAATTTGTAAGACGCAGCTCTGCCCATCATGTAACTCAAAGCTTCCATAATTGTAGGCAAGCTAAATCTTAAATGTGTGGCATGTTAACTTGTCTTTATTAAATCATGCTGCTGGGTTTATAAATCACAAGTGGTTCCCGCAGGTTGTGTGAGCCGTTGATAAGAATAGTTGCCAGAACCGAACCCAGCAACAATAGAAGTATAGCCCATATTGACCAGAGAGCAGCCTGGCTGATATTCAAGCGTTAAGGTTCCCCACGGTTGAAAGTCAACTTCCAAAGGGTTAAATTGACTGCCAAAACCCGTGGTGGATGCGGGATAAATCATATTGGCTGTAATGGTATTACCAGTTATTTGGACATCGGAACTTAATGACCAAAATTGTTTGCCATCAGGTGTATAAGTATAAAAGATCACAACGGCAGAACCATTGTCCAGTACCTGAACAAAAACACCTTCTCCTGATCGAGCAGGATCAAAAAAGGCACCAGAT
>JAESTH010000106.1 GCA_016763695.1 Alcanivoracaceae bacterium | reverse complement strand
CTACTATATGACTCATTAGTTTACTCCTCAAATATTAAATTTTTGTATTTTGTTGAACGTGTTTAACAAACATCGAAAAAACCAATGTTCAGTATATCACAATTATCTAATATAGAAAATGCTAATATAAAAAGTGCTAATATAAGAAATACTAATATATAATAATTATTTACTACCAATGGTATTTATTGGCACTTTTAAATATGAAATGCCATTATTTTCTGGTTTTGGCAATCTACCTGCAGCTATATTGACCTGAATTGATGGAATAATCAACTGTGGCTGACTTAATTGTTTATCGCGGTTATTACGCAATTGTATGAATGCGTTTTTACTCACTGCCAGTTGTAAATGAATATTATTTTGCATCTGTTCATGTGCATAAAACCATGCTTGTGGTTGGCGCCCTGTTGGAGGATAGTCATGGCATAAATATAATTTATTTTCTGATCCTAAAGAATAAATTTTATGTACTGAATCATAGAGTTCTCCAGCACTTCCTCCAGGAAAATCACAACGGGCAGAGCCATATTCGGGTGAAAACAGGGTGTCACCAATAAAAATGATGTCATCAATAATATAGCTCATGCTATCACCGGTATGTCCTGGCGTGTGTATCGCTTGCAACTGGCAATTGCCAAAAGTTAAGACATCATTGTTTATAAGTAGCCTGGTAAACTGTGAGCCATTGGTTTTGAAATCATCACTCAAGTTGAAGATTTTTTTAAACGTTTCCTGGATGCCAGTAATCTCTGCTCCTATCACTATTCTTGCCTTTGATTTGTCCTGAATATAGGCTGCAGAAGTCAGGTGGTCAGCGTGAGCATGGGTTTCCATGATATATTTTAGTGTGATTTTATGGCTTTTAATATAGTCTAAAATAATGTCGGTAAACGCTGTCGAAGTCGTGGCATTATGTGCGACATAATCAAGCACTGGGTCAATTAAAACGGCAGCTTTAGTCTCTTCACATATGGCAAGATGACTCCAGGTATAGGTGTTGTGATGGTAAAAACTTTTTACTTTTATCTTCAATTTGGCTATCTATATATGAATTAAAATACTATTATATTAGAATGTGCTAATTTTATCAATTACGTATACAAATGATATTAGGTTGGATTGGTGCAGTTTTAATTGGTTTATCTTTGGGTCTTATGGGTTCTGGTGGATCTATACTTACGGTTCCCGTTTTGATATATTTGTTTGGTCAGGATGAAAAGTTGGCTATCGCTGGCTCATTGGCAATTGTAGGGACTATAGCACTGGCTGGTGGCTTAGGTTATTTAAGAGCTAAATTAATAGACTGGAAAATGGTTCTGTTATTTGGTATCCCAGGTATGTTTGGCACTTATTTGGGAGCTTGGTTTGCCAGTTATATTGCAGGGATAATGCAGCTGGTTATGTTTTCGCTTGTGATGATCGCTGCTGCGATCATGATGATGAAAAACAACAACATCAGTGCAGATACACACAAAAGGCATTTACTAAAAATAATTATTGATGGCCTGCTTGTTGGTATCATTACGGGTATTGTGGGTGTTGGAGGTGGTTTTCTTATTGTGCCGGCATTGGTGTTAATGGGGGGGGTAGCCATGCGCAATGCCGTAGCAACCAGTTTATTCATCATTGCGATGAAATCATATTCTGGCTTTTATAAATACCTAGATGTACTCAATGAACAAAATTTACAACTAGACTGGTTCACCCTTGGTATGGTTACGGGCATAGGCATTGTTGGCACCTTTCTAGGTAATTACCTTTGCAATAAGACTCCACAGGACAAGTTGAAGAAGTACTTTGCCTACTTTTTACTGGTGATGGCAACTTTTATTTTATACAAGGAATTACCCGAGGCTATTAAATTATTGAGTTAATTATTATTATTTTTTGTCAGTGCATATCGGGTTGCCACGGTATGTGCCAATATTGCGACAATAACCCACACCCAGAAAGAACCAATAGGTAAAAACTTATACCAATATATTGGCCACATGAGAGCGGTAATGAAATTCATAATGGCTTCAATAAAGAAATTAATAAGCATCCAAAAACCTATACTCTGTATAAAATTTTGCACACTACTGAAATTGTTGATAAAATCAATCACTTGATAAAGTTCTACATGGATATATGTAATAAAAGCCAAAATACCATAAAAACCACCACCAAATTTCAGGTATTTTTTATGTAGTATATTATGTACGACATGTGCCTGTTTATTTTCATCAAGGTTGATGTTTTTGAGTTCTTTTTTAAGCTGACTGGCATTTTTTGACTTAAGGGTCACCTTTCTGCTGGTAAAAATAACTAAATAATACGATATGACCGCAATTGGGACGCCAGCAATTAATATTGCCTTAATGATATCCAATAACATCAGTCAAAATACTGCTGTTTTATTCTATCTGTATACGCTTGCAGGTTGTCAAAACTTTTGGCTTTGCGATTAATATCATTATCAAGCGCTGCTTGATTAAATGCTGAAATAAAAGCATAAGCGGTGGCATCAAAAGTACTGACTTTATCCCCAAAAAAATAGCGCTTGTCAGCCAGTAAATCTGATAGAGCCTGAAAAGTATGGCCTGCAATCTCTACAATTTCCTGCTCAGAGTGGCGACTAATACCTTGAGCATACAAGGATTTCATCACCTTCTTACGTAAAGTTTTAGGGATATTATATGAAAGAGGAAAAGGTAAGCCTTTAAAAAATACATTTTTAACAATTTGCCAAGTGTCCTCATGTTGCCAACGAGACCAAACCAGGCACCAGTATAAGTTTTCATCCAGAGACTTGCCCAATAAATAGGCATTGGCTTTTTCCTGCTGACTTAGGTGAGAATCAAGATCTACAGCATATTTTTCAGTCAGGTATTCTATGATTAATTGTGAATCTCCAATGGTATTATCACCATCTTCTATAAATGGCAGCTTGCCTTTTGGCGATTTGCCAATACTTCGTGGATTGGATACAGTTTCATATTCCAGACTCGCCATCTTTAAAAAAGTGTGTACCTTTCCTACAAAAGGACTGGCATCAATTAAGCCAAGCTTTTTTCCGAATCCATATAGTTTTATCATTTTATGTGTACCCATTTAATTATACGACATATACTATCATAGTGTCTGACCGAGAAAGGAATCGTTGTGAGGGAAAATCTGGTTTGAAGCAAAATATTTCATTATTTTGGTCAAATCCAGCTTTTACGTAGTAGATTACTTTTTCTCGGTCAGGCACTATCAAACTTGATTTATGACAAATAGCCTTGTTTTCTCTTATGCTAGAATGTCTCGAAAAATAAATAATGTCAGGAAAAATATATGTTATCCAATAGTGAAATTGCCAAAAATATAACCTACAGACCTATTGCAGAAGTTGCTGCTGATATGGGTATTAAAGATTTAAATATGATACCTTATGGTAAAGAAATTACCAAAGTTCACCTTGATGCGCTTAAGCAGACCAGAGCCAGCAATAAAGCCAATAAATTAATTTTGGTCTCCGCAACCACTCCTACCAGAGCGGGTGAAGGTAAAACCACGACTTCGATTGGCCTGGCTCAAGGCATGAAAAGATTGGGCGAATCTGTATGTCTGGCTTTAAGAGAACCCTCTTTGGGTCCTTGTATGGGTATTAAAGGTGGTGCTACTGGTGGCGGTTATGCACAAATCGTACCAGCCAGTCGTATTAACTTACACTTTACTGGTGATTTTCATGCCATCACATCAGCCAATAATTTAATTTCTGCCATGATTGACAATCATATTTATCAAAGAAATAAATTAAATATTGATCCAAGGCAGATCATTTGGAAACGGGTCATGGATATGAATGACCGGAGTCTGCGCAATATTGTTTTGGGCTTGGGTGGAAAAATTCATGGTGTGCCCAGAGAGGGTGGTTTTGATATTACCGCAGCCTCAGAAATCATGGCGATATTGTGTTTGGCTAATGATCATGATGATTTACGCAGGCGTTTAAATCGTACTTTACTGGCCTACACTTATACTGGAGAACCCATCTATTTAAAACAGTTGAATTTTACGGGTTCATTAATGGCATTATTAAACGATGCCATGCACCCCAATTTAGTACAGTCTCTAGAAGGATGCCCAGCCTTTGTACATGGCGGGCCCTTTGCCAATATTGCTCATGGTTGCAACAGTGTTATCGCAACCAAAATGGCCATGCATTATTCTGATTGGGCCATAACTGAAGCTGGATTTGGTTTTGACTTGGGTGCTGAAAAATTCTTTGACATTAAATGCCAGGCTGCCAAACTTGATCCAGCCGCAGTTGTACTAGTAACAACGATACGTGCCTTAAAACTACACGGTGGCAAGGATGCTAAAAATTTGGAAAATGAGGACTTGGCTGCAGTTCTGGCTGGTTTAGAAAATCTTAATAAGCACATAGAAAACGTACAACAGTTCAATAAGCCCATGGTGGTTGCACTCAATCGTTTTGCCGCAGATACAGATGCGGAAATTGCTATTGTTAAAAAACATGTGAACAGTTTAGCCATTAGGTTTGCCGAATCCAGACACTTCAGTGAAGGTGGAAAAGGTGCCGAAGAGTTAGCACAAGCCGTCATTGATGTCGCCAATAACAAACAACCCTTTGAGCCGCTTTATGCTAGCACTGATTCTGTAATGCAAAAAGTAACTAAAGTTAGTCAAAAGATGTATGGGGCTAATGATGTGGCCTTTACCAAAGAAGCTGAAAAAGACCTGCTACAGATTAAGCGTTTGGGGCTGGAAAAATTACCCGTTTGTATCGCTAAAGCACCTAGTTCATTATCGGATGACCCAAAATTACACGGGCGTCCAAGAGACTTTCAGGTCACTGTACGTGGAATTCAGATCAATGCTGGTGCAGGATTTTTGGTGGTACTCACAGGTAACATCATGCGCATGCCTGGTTTACCCAAAGTACCAGTTGCAACAGAAATAGAGGTACAGGAAGATGGAACAATCACTGGCGTTGGCTAATGATATAACAGACCTCGACTTATTGTTCTTTATCCAAATAAGTCACACGAGCGCCTGTTGCAATTAAACGCAGTTGTTTTATAGCCCTAAGCTCCAAGCCCTTTCTTTGTGATGGCTTGGCAGCCAAAGACTCTGCCCCTATGCTAAATATAATAGCAACCATGGCTTCAGCCTGGATATAGGCAACGTCATTTTCATAACCCACGGATTGAATATAATCAGTCAGTTCAACTATAAAGTATTGAATTTCCCGTGATACTGCTGCGCGCAATGCCCGTGTTGTTCCTGAACGTTCGTGAAACAATAAGCGTAATATATTGGCATTAGTCTCCGTGTATTCCATAAATGTTTTAACCGAAGTCACAATAACGCTGCCATTCTTTTTAAACCTTTGCCGTGCCTTGCGCATTAATTGTCGCAATGCTAAACCAGATTCATCAACCAGCGTTAACCCCAATTCTTCCATATCTTTGAAGTGCCGATAAAATGAATTAGGTGCGATACCTGCTTTTCTAGCCACTTCACGCAGGCTTAAACTGGCAAAGCTTTTATCATCTCCCAACTCTCCAATAGCCGCATCAATAATGGCACGCCTGGTTTTTTCTTTTTGCTGAGATCGGCTCTGCATTGAGCTGTTGGATGGATTTTTCGACATGTATTTTACATTATAACTTTAATTATATGTGTTATGTTACAATATAAATCCGTCTGAAACACAATAATCTCAATGAAAAACACATTATATTTTTTACAAACAATATTTTTAATCGCTGTTATAAGCTTTACCAGCCAGGCCCACGAGCAAACTGCAACTGCAACTTATGTGGGCAATGAAGGGGTCATGATCAGTAACGGCAGCAGTAAAATTATTTTTGATCCTTTTTTTCATAACAACTACAACACCTATCAGCTGGTACCCGAAGAAATTCGCAATGCTATTTTCAATAACAAGGCACCTTATGATAATATTGATGCCATCTTTATCAGCCATGCACACGGCGATCATTTTGCTGCCGATGATATGCTTAAATACTTAAAAGCTAACCCTCAATCCAAACTGGTTGCACCCAATCAGGCTGTTAAAAGATTAGCCGCATTGGAGAACAGCGCGTCAGTTATGAAACAAGTGACCTCAATAGATTTAAGTTTTGGTGATCAACCCACAACTATTACAATCGATGATTTATTAATAGAAGCCGTGCGAATCCCGCATGCAGGCTGGCCGGGGCGAGCAGATATCTCAAACCTGGTATTTAGAGTAACACTCAATGACTCTGTTACCATCATGCATATGGGTGATGCTGACCCTAATGACACACATTTTGCTCCTTATAAAAAACATTGGCAAAAAACAGTGACTAATACAGCTTTTCCTCCTTATTGGTTTTTCAACAGTAGTGATGGCCCATTGATACTGGCTGAACGCATTAATGCTGAAGAATCTATTGGCATTCATGTGCCTGTCAAGGTTCCTACAACTTTGAAAATGACAGAAGAACAATACTTTTCAAAACCTGGTGAACAAAAGACTATTACTCATAAGCATAAGTAAATAATAACATTATAAAAGTATCCATGTTTTCTATGAAGACTGGATACCTTTATAGGACGATAAAATTAACTGGCTATTCACCGCCATAACCCACTAATAGAAGGGAAAAATGTGACCTAAGTATTACAATTTTAAGAGCCGCTCTTATAAAGTGTAGAAGCTCTACAACTCAATCGCCAATTAAATTCACGCCCATTTATTAGACGATAATTAACTAAATCTACTTTTTCTTAGCATTTTTAAAAGCATCAGCCAAAGCGCCGAATGCGTTATTATTGGTTTGCTGAGGTTTTTGTCTACGGGTATTATTATAATTTTTCTTCTGTGATGGTGATTTTCTGTCCTGTTGTGCTTTTTTATCGGGTCTGGCACCTGTTTTGGCAGATAAGGCTATGCGCTTACGAGCAACATCTATTTCCATGACTGTCACTTTCAGGATTTGTCCAGCTTTGACTATATCGCTGGGGTCTTTAACATAAATATCTGCCAATTGTGAAATATGCATCAAACCATCCTGATGCACACCGATATCGACAAAGGCTCCAAATGCCGTGACATTGGTGACAACACCTTCTAGTTTCATGCCTTCTTTAAGATCAGAAATTTTATGTACACTGTCATCAAAAGTGGCCGTCTTAAACTCCCCACGCGGGTCACGCCCTGGTTTTTTTAATTCGGCTATAACATCTTTAATGGTTTCCAGGCCATATTGATCATTGGCAAAGTCCTTTGGATCAATACCAGATAATTTGCCAGACTTACCAATCACATCATGGATATCACAATTTAAACTTTTAGTAATGGCCTCGACCAAAGGATAAGCCTCTGGATGAACGGCTGATTGGTCCAGTGGCTGATCACCATTTCTGATGCGTAAAAAACCAGCACACTGAGTGAACATCTTATCACCCAATCGCTTCACTTTTAATAACTGCTTACGATTGGTAAATCGACCATTTTCATCACGGTAATTCATGATTTCTTGTGAGACAGACTCTGAGATACCTGCCACATATTTTAATAATGCAGGAGATGCGGTATTTACATCGACACCAACCGAGTTTACACAATCCTCAACCGTATCACCTAAAGCCTTATTTAACTGAGCCTGATTGACATCATGCTGATATTGTCCAACACCAATGGCTTTTGGATCAATTTTCACCAATTCCGCCAGTGGATCCTGTAATCTGCGCGCGATAGATACAGAGCCTCTAAAGGTGACATCTAAATCAGGAAATTCTTTAGCTGCTGATTCGGATGCAGAATATACCGAAGCACCCGCTTCTGAAACCATGATCTTTTGCGCTTTAATGTCTTTATTTTCTTTTAAAATTTCGCCAGCCATTTGATCGGTTTCACGTGAAGCAGTACCATTGCCAACGCTGATCAGTTCAATATCGTGTTTAATCAACAATTGTTTGATGGTATGCTTGGATCTATCCCACTGATTTTGTGGTGCATGTGGATAAATAACCGCGGTATCGGTTAGCTTGCCAGTTTTATCAACCACCACTACCTTGACACCTGTTCGGAACCCAGGATCCAAGCCTAAAGTGGCTTTACCACCCGCAGGGGCGGCTAATAAAATGTCCTTCATATTACGACTAAAAATCTTAATAGCTTCACCATCAGCACTTTCTCGCGCTTGATTTGTCAACTGTAAGGATAATCTTACATGCAGTTTTGCAATCCAGGCCAGTTGTATGGTTCGTTTCAACCAGGCTGAATTATTTACATCCCAATTTAAGTGGTGTATAACTTTTGATACAGCAGGATGTTGTTCTCCATCTTCAACATTAACATCAATTTTTAAACTCAGTAAGCCCTCATTACGTCCACGTAAAATAGCTAGCATACGGTGTGATGGAATCTTATTAATTTTTTCTGCAAAATCAAAATAATCCTTAAACTTGGCAGCATCATTTTCTTTGCCTTTGACCACGGTTGAGGTGATTAAAGCGTTTTCCCACTGCCAATCCCGTAATTGTTGGATGAGGTCGGCATCTTCGGCAATGTCTTCTAAAGCGATCTGACGTGCTCCATCTAGCGCTTCATCAATAGTTTTAACACCTTTGTCTTCATCAATATATTTTTCTGCCAATGCATTAATATCAACAACAGGTTGATCAATCAGGTCTTGTAATAATGGTTCTAAGCCTGCTTTTCTGGCTATTTGCGCTTTGGTTTGGCGTTTTTTCTTAAATGGCAAATACAAATCTTCTAATCGCGTTTTAGTATCTGCAGACATAATGGCCTGTTTTAATTCATCTGTTAACTTACCCTGCTCTTTAATGACCTCTATGACTGTTTGTCGCCTATCATCCAATTCACGTAAATAGGTGAGTTTCTCATCCAGTAAACGCAATTGTGTATCATCAAGTCCACCGGTCACTTCTTTTCTGTAACGAGAGATAAATGGCACAGTATCACCATCATCCAATAACCCAATGGCACTTTCTACTTGTTGTGGGCGGGCATTAATAACTTGTGCAATAATATTTGCGTGATTCATAAATTGATAAAGGTTTTAAAAGGAATGTGAATTATAATTTAAAAATCAATTATCGCAACATGTTACAATCAAAAATATGAAATATGATTTTGATAAAATAATAAATCGCCAAGGAACCAATGCCATGAGTGTCAATGGCTTTAGAGAGTACTTGTTTAATGGCGAGGAAAATTTGACGTTTCCTTTTGAAGATGATGAGTTTATCTCCATGTGGATTGCCGATATGGAGTTTGCGATGGCGCCTGAAATCATAACCGCTATCAAGAAACGTCTGGATCAACAAATATGCGGTTATTCACAAATATTTGAGTCACAATACTATCAAGCTTTTCTTAACTGGACGAAAACCCGCTATGGCTGGGAGTTTGATAAAGAACACTGTGTCAATTCATTTGGTGTTGTACCCGCTCTATATGATCTGATCGAATATATTTGTCAGCCAGATGAAAAGGTGCTGATCTTTACGCCATCTTATGGTTATTTTAAGCACGCTGCTGCTGGCAATAATATCGAGTTAATTACCAGCGATCTTATTTGTAATAATGGTTATTACAGTATGGATTTTGCGGATATTGAAAAAAAGATTAAAAACAACAAAATCAGTTTATGCATCCTTTGTAACCCACATAACCCAACGGGTCGTGTATGGAATAAAGACGAGTTAACACAATTGGGTCAGATCTGTCTCGATAATAATATCATGATAATCTCTGATGAAATCCATTGTGACCTTTTAAGAAAAGGCCAGGTTTATACACCTTTGGCAAAACTATTCCCAAAAACTGATAAAATAATCACCTGTATGGCGCCCAGCAAAACCTTTAATTTAGCTGGGTTTATGTTTGCCAACATCATCATTGCCAATGATGAATTGCGCTGTAAATGGAAAGAAAAACAACTACCCATGGTCAACCCATTAAGTATCGCAGCTGCTCAAGCTGCCTATGCTGATGGAAGTGAATGGTTAAATGAATTGAGAGATTATTTAGATGCTAACTTTGCCTGTTTAAGTGATTTTTTAATAGAACACCTGCCTAAAGCTATCTATAAAATTCCTGAGTCTACTTATCTGGCCTGGGTTGATATCAGCGCTTATTTAGGTAAGGAGAAAAACCTCACCCTCTTTTTTGCACAACATGCAGGAGTATTGCTAGAAGGAGGCAATATGTTTGTAGCCAATGCAGATGGCTATATTCGTATCAATTTAGCCTGCCCTAGATCGAGATTAAAAGAAGGGCTTAAGAGAATTGCTGCAGCAATCCATAAAGATATAACATGATTTTGGAATCTTCACAGAGGTGAGAAAAGGCCTGGCAAGTGTAGGATACTTAGAGTCACACCACAGCTACCCAAAGAAAATCAACAGTTAATAGCAAAGGGTATACGCATCTATTTAGCGCATTTTGATCGCTAGTTGCCAGTTATTAATCTGAATAAGACAAGCCCCGTGAGATTTTTTTGAGGATAGTAAGTGTCGCTTGCAGCTCTGTTTTATCTAAATGTCCAGACTGTTGATTTGCCCAAGGGATTTGCTCTGCATCCAACTTGGCATAAATTTGCTGGCTTTTAGTGGTAAAACACACCAGCTTAGCTCTTTTATGTGCAGGGTTATCAATGAAATCGAGCAGCCCACCTTTATTCATAATATTAACCAGACTTTGGACCGCTTGGCGAGTTTGTCCCATGACCCTGGCAATTTGTGAAACAGTAAGTGGGGTTGTTGACCGGGCAAGGGCACCAAGAATTTTCCAGCGCGCGCTACTGAGCCCATTTGTTTCCGTGATTTTGTCGCCTTCGGTGATAAGTAGGCCACTTAATTTAAAGACCTCCAGCACAATCTCAGTAAATATATGGCCTTTATCAGTGTGTTTCATATTTTCATTTCTCAATTTTATTGACAAGATTATGTCAATATGACAATATGTTGTCAATTATATTATGAGAATTGAACAAATGAAACAATATATTCACCGTATTGCCGCCATCATTGCCACCTTATGCATAGCTACTTTCTTTACATCTTCAATTATTGTTGAGTTATTTGGTTCACTCAATTCAATTGCACTGGTTAAAAGTTTAATTGTTATGCCTGGGTTATTTATCTTAATCCCTGCCATTGCTACAACCGGTGCGACAGGTTTCTCCTTAGCAAAAAATAGAAAAGGCCGTTTTGTTAACGCTAAGAAAAAGCGCATGCCCATCATTGCTTTAAATGGCTTGTTTCTACTTCTACCCGCAGCTATTTTTCTTAATCAATGGGCAGCCTCAGGGATTTTTGATAACAGATTTTATCTGGTTCAGGCACTGGAGCTACTAGTTGGAGCAATTAACTTAGTATTAATGGGTTTAAATATTCGTGATGGTTTGAAATTGTCAGCTAAGTAAAATTCAGATGGGAAAGCCTTTCAATTTAATAAAATGGAGGCTACCTGCTTAAAAAATTTATTCCTTACAAGCTACAATATTCACTGGTATTAACAAAGCTTTCGGATAAACTATACTGAAGGCTCCATGTATGGTATAACGCGCGACTATTAGAGTAATGTGTGATAAATAATGTTGTTTTCTCCTAAAAGTGACTGGTTTGGAAATATCAAAGGTGATGTTTTAGCTGGTGTGGTGGTGGCTTTGGCCTTGATTCCTGAGGCGATTGCTTTTTCTGTGATTGCTGGGGTTGATCCAAAAGTTGGTTTATATGCGTCATTTGCTATCGCGGTAATGATTGCTTTTGTGGGTGGTCGTGCGGGTATGATTTCGGCAGCAACTGCAGCTACCGCGTTGTTAATGGTCACCTTGGTTAAAGATCATGGTCTACAATACTTATTGGCAGCAACAGTACTAGCAGGCATTTTGCAAATCATTGCTGGTTATTTAAACCTGCATAAGTTTATGAGCTTTGTATCCAAGTCAGTGATGACAGGTTTTTTAAATGCACTGGCAATTTTGATTTTTATGGCACAATTGCCAGAACTAACAGGTGTTAGTTGGCAGGTTTATGCCTTGGTGGCACTGGGTCTTGCAATCATCTACTTATTTCCTTATGTGCCTTATATTGGTAAAATCATGCCCTCTCCATTGGTTAATATTATTACCATCACGGTCATTGTGTTTTATTTTGGTAATGATAGTTTTAATATCCGTACCATTGGTGATATGGGTGATTTACCAGATACCTTACCTATTTTCCTGTGGCCACAAGTGCCTTTCAACTTGGCTACTTTACAACTTATTATGCCATACTCGATTTCAATTGCAATCGTTGGTCTGCTAGAGTCATTAATGACGGCCAATGTTATTGATGAATTGACAGATACAACCAGTGATAAAAAGCGTGAGTGTAAAGGTCAGGGACTGGCGAATATTGGTTCTGGCTTGATTGGTGGCATGGCTGGTTGTGCCATGATTGGACAATCGATTATTAATGTCAAATCAGGTGGGCGTGGTCGACTATCTACTTTGGTTGCTGGAGTGTTTTTATTGATACTGGTGGTGTTTTTAAATGATATTTTAAGTATTGTACCGATGGCAGCTCTGGTCGCTGTTATGATTATGGTGTCTATAGGCACCTTTAGTTGGACATCGTTAAAAGAATTAAAGACCAACCCCAAAAGCTCAAGTATTGTAATGATTGCCACTGTTATTGTGGTGGTTTGGACTCATAATCTTGCTTATGGAGTATTTACAGGTATTTTGATTGGCTCATTGTTTTTGGCACAAAGACTCAGTCGTTTTATGTATATAAAATCAGATTATGATGAAGGCAGTGATACCCGCACCTATCATGTGGTTGGTCAGGTTTTCTTTAATTCTTCTGAGAAATTTATTTCTTACTTTGATTTTAGGGAGGCAGTTGATAATATAGTTATTAATGTTAAGCGATCACATTTTTATGACATTACTTCGGTAGCTGCTTTGGATAAAGTCGTGATAAAATTACGCAGAGAAGGTACAGATGTAAAGATAATTGGTCTAAATAGTGCAAGTGAAACCATGTTGGATAAATTTGCTATCCATGATGATCCTGAAGAAATAGAAAAGTTTATGAGTGGGCATTGAAATGAATAATAATTATATATTAGTTGGAATAGATGGTTCGGATATCAGTGATTCATTGGTGAGATATGCCATATGGTTAGCAAAAAGTAATGATTTGACCATTAAGCTATTACATACCATTGAGCATTCTCATCACAGCGAGCAGGCACATCACGAAGGTAATTTAACCCCCAATATCCGCAGAGAACTTTTAAAGGAGTTGTCAGAAGAAGAGCGAGTGGAAAGTAAACAACTGATAGCCAAGGGTAAAGAGCTGATTAATGCTGCTAAACTACAGGTTGAATCAGCAGGAATAACAAATGTGGTTGCCAAACTTCGTCACGGTACATTACCTGAGGCCATTGAGGATTTACAAGCAGAAATTTCTCTGGTGATGTTAGGCTCAAAAGGCAAGAGTCACCAAGGTGATGATAAGGGTTTGGGGTTTCATTTAGAGCAATCTATTCGTGCCACCAATACTCCAGTTTTTATCGCACAGAAAAAATTTACAAAACCTAAAAAATTGATGTTTGCCTATAATGGCAGCCCAACTTCTATGAAAGCATTAGAAATGATCAAGCAGGATAGTCTATATAAAGAATCACTGGAAACACATATCGTCTGCGTTAATAATGATATAAAGCAAGCCGAAAAACTAGCCGCCGAAGCAAAAGGAATACTGTCATCATCCAATGCCAGTATCATTACTCAGGCATTAACTGGTGACACTATAGAACAATTAACTGCTTATCAAGGGCAAAACAATATTGATATAACCGCTATGGGTGCATTTAGCCACGGAAAAGTACACGGCTTCTTCTTTGGCAGCTTCACTACCAAAATGATCCAACAAAGTGATTGTAACTTTTTATTGATAAGGTAAAAGAGCCAACGCTCATGGTGGCTTCACATAGTGAGGCCACCATGACACATGCACAGCTATAAATTTAATAGGATTGAGTCTATATTATCAAACATAGACTTCAGCTTCCCCAGAAATACTAGCCATACCACCGGCCATTAAAGACACAATTTTACCATTATTAATTTCCAGATTGATGTCAATTTTACTGGCTGAAGGAGATGGCATAAAATGGCCTTGCTCAATGCTAAAGTGAGATTTTTTAACATTCATTTTATCATGTAAAAAACAAGCCAGGGGCCCCGCAGCCATACCCGTACCAGCTTCTTCATCGATACCATAACGTGGGCCAAACATTCTTGTTGAGGCGTCACTGTCTTTATCATTGGTGTCATTGGTATAAACATAAAACCCTATTAAATCAAGTTTTTCAGACAATAACTCTATGGCTTTAAGGTCTGGTTTTATCTGCGATAAAACTTTTTTGTTTTTGACACCAATAATAATAAATGAGTTACCCGTATTAACCAATTGAGGATGACTTATTAGCTGTTGCTCTGTCACACCAATGGCTGTGAGAACATCACGGTGGTATTTCTCTACTGCAGTATATTTAGGTGATTTTTGCTCCATAAATGCCTTGCCATTTTCTATCAAAATTTTACGATTACCATCAATGGTTTCTTTAGAGTACCAGCCTTTAGCGATGTCTCCTTTTTGTGCAAGATAACTAAAAACAGCAATAGTGGCATGACCACAATGGGCAATTTGACGTTCTGATGTAAAAAAATCAAGCTTAAAATCAGCCGTATCTGATTTTGACACAAAGGCGGTTTCTGATAAACCCACACTTTTTGCAATGTTTAACTTCTGCTTGTTAGTTAAACCATCAGCCTCCAGTAGCACACCTGCAGGATTACCTCCCTGGCCATTATCTATAAATGCATTGACGATTTTTGCGGTTACTTTCATGTTATTCTCCTATTTGTTAGGGTGGCATTCTAACAAGTTAGAGTACACTCTAAGTCAAGCGGTTTTTTAAGTTTTTGAGTTTTTTTACGGTAACATCAATGTAATGTTGCAGATCGATTTGTTGCGTTTTTAACTTTTGCAGATGTAACTCAAGTAGCTTGGCAACCTTATTATCTTCATCATTTCTATAAGCTTTTGTATATTCTTTTATTCTCTCCAGTGACATACCTGACTTTTTAAGGCATGTCACCCAGTTGATGAGCTCCAGATCTTTTTTATCATAAACTCGATGACCGCTTTCATCTTTTAATGGCTGGTTTAAAAGTCCAATCTTTTCATAATAACGAATTGTAAAAGTACTGATATCAATACTTTTACTAAGCTGTCCGATTTTCATCATTCAATCACAGTGTATATTTAAGGTTTCTGGCTTTCTATCCAATCGGCAACCTTTGCGTTTAAGATACTCATCGGGGTTGCCCCTCCCAATAACACCAAATCATGAAAGCCCTTGATCTCAAATTTATCGCCCAATTGTTGTTTAGCATCTGCTCTCAATCGAAGAATATTAATCATACCCAGCTTATAACCCAAAGCTTGTCCTGGCCAGACCATGTAGCGTTCAATTTCCGCTACCACATCCGATTCTACCGTACCTGTAGTCTCTGCCATGTATTTAATCGCTTGTTCTCGGTTCCATTTTTTATAGTGTAATCCTGTATCAACCACTAAACGCACTGCACGAAACATCTCGGCTTTTAAGCGACCAAGGTCACTGTAAGGATCATTTTTATACATACCCATCTCGGCAGCTACTTTTTCGGAATACAGTGCCCAACCTTCTACATAGGCGTTATAGGGTGCGATCCGTCTTAACATGGGCAAGCTATCCTGCTCCAGATTCAATGCCACTTGCCAATGGTGTCCAGGTATGGCCTCATGATAAGTCAGGGTTTTTAAATCAAATTTAGGATTGGCTTTTATATCACGCAAGTTTATCCAGTAAATACCTGGTTGTGAACCATCTAATGGTGGATTGGTGTACATGCCACCTGGAGCAGATTCTTCTCGTGATTTAGGGAATTTTCTAACCTCAACAGCATATTTGGGTCTGGTGGCAAATTGTGAATCCATGATTGCACTTATTTCATTGATATAGCCATTGAGATCATTAAGTAAATTTTCACGACCAGTATCAGAATCTTCATAAAGAAATTGTGGGTCATCATTAATAGCTGTCATTCTTTGCCCAACAGTGCCTTGTGTTAAACCCTCAGTACGCAATATAGTATCCATCTCGATTGAGATTCTTGTTACTTCATCTAAGCCCAATTGGTGTATTTGCTCTGGACTTAAATCTGTGTCGCCCAGCATTTTCACCGCATCTTTATAATAAGCCTCACCGTTTGGTTGTGCCCAAATACCCGACTCGGTCGGTGCTGATAACAATAGATCATTTAGTTGTAAAATGACATTATTATAAGCGGGATAAACCTTAGTGGTTACCAGTATTTTTACCTTATTTATTAATTGGCTTTTTTGTTGGGGACTGAGGTTGGATAATTTCTCAATTTTATCTACAAATGAAGTCACAAAAGGGTGTTCATGTGCGGTTGGTTTTATAAAACCATGCATGGTAGCAATGCTTTTATTAACAATAACCTCAGGAGGAAGCCAGTTATTATCAGCATCTGCTGACATTTTTGCTAACACATGTTCAACAAATAGATCAAAATGATCCAGACGTTTTATATAGTCATTGACATCATCGAGACTGTTGATCTGCTGATTGGTAATCATGGCATTAGGCACGTCTATCAATGGACCATTAATCTGATTAACAATAAATGCTGACAAGCCCATCCACACATCAATATAACCAATATTAAAATCTTCACTACCTGCAAAATATCGCGTTAAATTTTGCATAACAGCCCTATTATCATCCGTGTTTTTTGCATTTTCCAATTGCTGATTTAATGTTCTTAACGAAGTTCGCAATTGTGCTTCAGCAGCTGGTGAAAAATCTGCCAATCTGTGATTAAACTTGCCTCCTGCTAAATTTTCTTCAATCCCATACATGGTTGCGTTTGTGGGTCGTGAGTTGAATAGCGCAATTGTACTGTTGTCATAAAGGGATTTCAAACCTGTATCACTGTCAGTTTTTTTATTGGCACAAGCTGATAAAAGTATCACTGCTGCCATTAAGATGAATTTTAATTTCATTTTTGCTCCAATATCTAATATGTGTAGATGGCTAAGGTATTAAATTGGCCAATCACAGAAAGTTCCTCATGATGTAACATATCATAAATATGCAGGTTGTTTCCTATTGCATAGAATAATATATCATTTTCTTTTATGAAATGTGCCAAATAAGTTTGTGCAAAAGATAAGTTGCTTGTGGTCAACAAGAAAATCAGGCAAAAGTATAAAGTTTTCATTGGTCAATTAATATAAAAATTAAGGACTCATGAATGTACTGGCATTTATCGAATGATGCAATAATTTAACAAAGTTAGGTTTGTATAATAAATACAACTCCTCCCAGAATAATAGAGATGCCTGTCCAGTACTGTAACCAAACAAAGAAAGCACCTGCTTAAACAGATGCTTTCAATTTCATAACTTATCGTTTATGACTATTTAAACGATTATTCAAGTGATGTTAAGATTTAAGGGGTCGGTGCTTCACAAGCCGTTACTTTAACATCATCAATACTCCAACCATCTGGCCTTCCCACCGATCCATCAGTAGCAATACGGAATCTTAATTGAATGTCTGATCCCGCAAAATCATCAATATCTATTGAATTAACTTGGCCCGCTTGAGGATCGCCACACCAAGCGTCTTTTCCTTGTTGTGCATTACCATTACCAAGTGGACCGTCATATGGATCATTGATCATTTTATCATTAGCTACTTGTACAAACTGGCCACCATTTTGTGAGATTTCTAAGAAACCACCATCCCAACAACCAGCACTACTTAGCTCCATACTTTGTTGATTCCAGAAGCGTAATGTATAGGGGCCACTGCCTGTAGGAACGGATATGACAGGAGAAGTTAAAACATTATCACTGGTGTCATTCAAATCAGTCGAATTGTATGCTTGTGAGCCAGAGCCCACAATAGCAGATTGTAAATTCCAGGTTGCTGCACCCACAATATTCGCTGTGACCCAGCCTTGACTACCGTTACCACCAGGTGGAAGCGGAGGTGGTGGAGCTGCTTCAAAACCACTTGTAAAAATCATGTCAACAGCCTCAAAATCATAATGAATAAGATCAACTTGACTATCGCCTATGTTGCAATCACCAGGCAAGGGTTGAGTAGTAAAGCTAAATACTGCACTGAGGGAACTACCACAAATACTCTGACTGGTGACTCTCCAATACAAAACACTGGATGAAGGAAAATCACTACCAGGTGTATAACTATTGGTATTAGTAGTTTGCGAAATAATCACATTAACAAATGCTGCATCTGTTGCCACTTCAAGTAAATAAGTATTGGCATTAGTAATCACATCCCAGGTAAATTCAGTTGTCAATGCAACATTTGAAGCATTATCTGCAGGTGCAGTTAACGTTGGTCCAGCAGGAATGCCTTCAAAAACAGAGAGACTGACTGTTCTGCTTTTAACCTCCACACCAGCTGTACCAGTAAGAGTAATGCTATGGTCTCCTTCGTTAGCAGCACTAATACCACTGATGGTAAATACACTACTACCAGCTGGTGTAACAGGGTTAACAGAGAAATCTGCAGAACTACCTATTGGCACTCCCATACTGGTTAAAGTCACATCATCAGTAAAACCTAAAATAGAAGAAATTTCTATATCATAAACAGCATCATCTGGAGAGCAAACCTCTATACTACTAGGTACAGGGTTGATGGTAAAGGTTGGAATTTGCGCACAATTGTAACAAAAGATAGCAAAATCCTGATCGGTAGCATCACCTGCATTGGGTATGCCATCTCCGGCAATATTTGTGGCGGATACCGTGATAGTAAGATCGTTTGCCGTACCTGCATCAAAGAATACTGCCTCATAGTTATTGAATACATCTGCTATGCCACCCATGATGCTAAAATTATCCGTAAATACATTACCCAAATAGGTATTACCATTGGTTTCAACTGACAAATCAAGATTATTCACTTGTGGAGAAGTGCCCACAGCCCCAGGTTGATCAGTATAAGCGATGGCTATTCTCACTGGTTTACTGGGATCTGCAGCAGATCCTACCCATGTCCACTGTTCACCAGTGTTATCAAATACATGACTTTGATTATGAGCATACTTTTGCACATCATCAAACATGAGAGTCATATTAGGCATACCATAACCTTGTGAGTTACTTGGTAAATCACCATTAGCTCCTTCACCGGTTAAATATGTTGGATGAGCCATCATAAAGGCTTTCATTAATGCTGGTGATGGAGCTGTTGCTCCTCCATCAAAAACAACATTACCACGACCAGCTTCTAACCAATAATAGGCTAATGATGCCACTCCAGATACCGCCGGAGCTGAGTGTGAAGTACCTGATGATGCTGCAATGGTGGTTTGGCCTGAAGGCCTGAAGGCATCACATGTTCCTGTTCCATCGGCATTTGGGCTAGTTGATGCGGTACCATGAATATGCGTGCCTGGTCCAATAACCTCAGGTTTAATTCTTCCTCCAGGTGAGGGTCCTCGACTAGAAAACCCAATAACATCCATAGCATTATCTGCACCTGTTGGACCAACTGCACAACCATCTGTCCATGGCCCATCTTCATCTTCAGGGCGAAAGTTTTCAGAGGCTCCTACAGTGATCATGTTTTTACCATTACCTGGTGTTCCAACAGTTGCAGCAGTTGGGCCAGAATTACCTGCCGAAAACAACATAATCAATTGCTGATTGCCAGCCTGAGTTAAATCGGCATCACGAACAGCCACATCAAATGCCTGAGAAGAATCATCATAACTACCAGCACAACCACTACAACCCCAAGAGTTACTCATGATCTGAGCACCATCATCTTGAACCGATTGCAGTAAACCGACATCATTGCCGCCACAACCACCTAAATCAAAGTTGGGACCAAAAATTCTGGTACCTGCTAAACGTGTGTATGGATTAATGCCTTGAGTACGGATATACCCATTTGGATCTATGAAAGGAAAACCCACTCGGCTTTCAAAGCCACCAACGATATTTAAATTTAAATGCCCATGTCCACCAACCGCCTCACCATTGCCATTGGTTGTACAGTCTGTAACATATGATACACGAGTAGGGTTGGTTAATTGGCCGCCTTCATGAAAAGTTGGATCGCCTGTAGCGGTGGTACCATTACCAATACCTGAATCTGTTACATCAACCACAGGATAAGAAGCTGCAGTCGTAGGAAAGCCTTTAGCTGCCAAAAAATCAGCATATCCTGTCATTGCTGGTCCAGAATTATCTCCATTAAAATCTGCCACCATAATTTGGTTTTGAACTTCATCACTTAAAGTCCTCTCAAAATATTCAGCTACCCAGAAAGAATCTGGCATATCAACAATTTTTCTGATATCAGAAAACTTCACAGTAATTCTGGTGCTGTGAAACTTCATGACTTTTTGCCAGGGGGCTTCTGTTTTAATAGTCAATGATTCAACCAGTGCTTTACTTTGCATCAGCAAGGGGCTATCTGTTAACTGCACAACAACATTAATATCTTCATCAAATAATGTAGCTTGATTTGATTTTGCAATGATGCTCTTACCCATTTTAAACTTGGGTAAGTAAGGAGCATTAAATTGAACAAACTCTTGATTATTAACCATTTCATTTAAGGTCGAACGATTTTGAGCATTTGCCCAAACTAAATAACCATTGTTTGCAATGTAATGAATCAGTTTAATACCCTCAGCAGTAATTGCATCTAACCATTGTTGCTTAACTGGTCCACTAAATTGAATCAATTGCAAACCTTCAGGGTTAGCCAAGTTATATTCCGTCACTTCTTGTATGTTCAACTTTTCCATTTGCGTATTAAAACGATAAGCATCAAATAATAAATAATCCATGTCATGAGCAATCGATATATTATTGTTATTCTGTGATAATTGATCTGCCATGTTATCATTTATACGGTAAAGCTTATAACTACCATAATCGTGCATTAATGTCGCTTCATTGGTCAATTCTAAAACAGTATCTTGTTTGATGATTACTTTCTTATCCGCATACACCTGCATTGCACATGCACATAATAACAAAGTTAATATACCTTTTTTCCCCATATGTTTTCGCCTATCATGTTTATATTATATTTAAAGTTAATAAGTATATCCTAAGTCACCTGTAAACTCTAACTCAAGTCGCCCATATATTTCAATAACCCTAGGCTTCATATATTATCTTTATCCTAAGGTTAATAGAAATTTTGTGCTTTTCTCAGCTTAAAACTTGTGTATTAATAATACCTTAAATTCAATCTAATCCTATTTGAGACCAAAAGCCACTGTTGGTTTATTTGAATGATAGTTGCTTTATGGTCATAAACCACTTCCATGATTTTAGATCGGTATCTGCAATTCAAAACAAATAATTTTTAAACTCAATGGGTTGCTCAATCATTACAAGTCATATAATTGACTGGTTATAGCCAGATTTGTTATGACTATCTATACTTTTTATTTTGCATTCTGTCTTTTTAATTTTACAATTTAGCTTATTTAGACGTTTAGACGTCTAAAGACTTGACATTTGTTTGTAGATTAGTAGAATTTGGCCATATAGACGGCTAAATGAATTATGCAAATACAAAAATACACAATTAATACAGAGCTAACATTGAGATGCAATGAGTTAAAACTACACCACGGTGGCGTTGCTCATGATGTTTGCTTAGGTTATTCAGTTACTGGTGATTTATCATTACCACTTATAATTGTATTAGGTGGGCTTTCTGCCAACCATATTGTTACAACAAATCAAGAACAACAAGGTTGGTGGGATGATGTTGTTGGTTGTGATAAAACCATTGATACCGATAAATTTTGTGTCATCTCACTTGATTACTTTACAGGAGTTGTTAGCAATAAAGACAACAAGCACACTTTAATATCAAGTTATGATCAAGCCAGGTTAGTACAGCAACTCCTATGCCAACTAAAAATTTCTGATGTTTACGCTATCATCGGTAGCTCTTATGGGGGAATGGTGGCACTGGCATTTGCAGAGTTGTTTCCTCATCTGCTTGGGAAACTTATTTGT
>JAESTH010000105.1 GCA_016763695.1 Alcanivoracaceae bacterium | reverse complement strand
TTCATGCCCTGGATAGGGTCACCGCCAATACCGATACAAGTTGTTTGACCCAAGCCAACTTTGGTGGTTTGATGTACAGCTTCATAAGTCAGTGTACCAGATCTTGAAACAATACCTATGGTACCAACTTTGTGAATGTGTCCTGGCATGATACCGATTTTACATTCACCAGGAGTAATCACGCCTGGGCAGTTAGGACCAATCAGGTTGACATCAGGTTTTGTGTCTAACACAGATCTAACTTTAACCATGTCAAGCACAGGGATGCCTTCGGTAATACAGATAATGGTTTTAATACCTGCATCTACGGCTTCCAAAATGGCATCAGCTGCAAAAGGAGGAGGCACAAGTATCATACTGGCATCTGCACCTGTTGCTTTGACTGCATCAACTACTGTGTTAAAAACAGGGCGATCCAAGTGAGTACTACCACCTTTACCAGGTGTCACACCACCAACTATTTGGGTTCCATAATCTATCGCTTGTTCTGAATGGAATGTGCCTTGAGAACCAGTGAAACCCTGTACCACTACTTTGGTATCTTTATTAATTAATACGCTCATTGTTTTCTCCTTATTGTACCGCTGCCACAGCTTTATTGGCCGCATCATCTAAATCGTCAGCTGCAATGATTGCTAGGCCGCTTTGTTCTAGTAATTCCTTACCCTGTTTTACGTTGGTTCCTTCCAGGCGTACGATGATTGGCTGTTCAACCCCCACTTCTTTGATGGCGGCAATAATGCCTTGTGCAATCAGGTCACAACGAACAATTCCGCCGAAAATGTTGACTAAAATTGATTTAACATTTTTATCAGATAAAATAATTTTAAATGCAGTTGCAACACGATCGGCTGTGGCTCCACCGCCCACATCTAAAAAATTGGCAGGATCTCCGCCTTTTAATTTAATCACATCCATGGTTGCCATGGCCAGGCCGGCACCATTCACCATACAGGCAATGTTACCATCCAGTTTTATATAATTAAGTTCATTTTCCTGTGCTTCAGCTTCTGCTGGATCCTCTTGGCTAGAGTCACGCATAGCGGCCAGATCTTTGTGTCTAAATAAGGCATTATCATCAATAGCAATTTTCGCATCCAGTGCGACGACATCGTCATTACCATCAATGATAAGCGGATTGACTTCTACTAAAGCTAAGTCTTTTTCATGGAACATTTTATGCAGTGCAAGCATGATGCTGGTTAACTGGCGCACTTGCTTTGAATTTAGACCCATATCAAAACCAACTTTACGGCACTCATAGGGGAATAAACCTTCGGTATTTTCTACTACTACTGTGTGAATAAGTTCAGGCGTGTTTTTGGCGACTTCTTCAATTTCAACACCGCCTTCAGCAGAGACCACAAAAGACAGGCATTTGTTGGCTCTGTCTACCAGTAGGCTGAGGTATAATTCTTTCTTTATTTCTGCTGCTTCTGTTATAAGCACTTCATTAACGGGCAATGCCATTCCGCCAGTTTGGTAAGTTTCTATGGTCATACCAAGCATATTTGTTGCATGTTTTTTAACTTCTTCAAGTGTCTTGGCAAATTTTACTCCGCCAGCCTTGCCACGTCCGCCTGCATGAACCTGGGCTTTAACAACCCATGCATTACTGCCTAATTTTTCGGCTGCAGCAGTTGCTTCATCAACTGTTCTGGCAACTATACCGGCAGGCACAGGAATTCCATAGGAAGCAAAAATTTCTTTTGCTTGATATTCATGAAAATTCATTTAGATACCTCTTAATGGTTTATATTTATTTAAAGCGCGCTATTATACCCCAATCATGTCTGAGGAACATAGCATCACAGGCTGTTTAACCTATTTCACAACAGTTTTAAAAAGGGTATATTAAATGAGATATTAAATAGGTGATTTTCCTAAATCAACATGGAAAAATAGCGATACCATTTTTTTGTAAATTCCATTGTGCTATAAACGTGTTTTCTATATCTGGATTGGGGTATAATATTTCTAACAAAATTTAAAGTGTGTGCTCAATCACAAAAATGGATTAGCGATTTGCATAAGATAGTTGTTCAATATTTTAAGTAAATCATGTAAAGTACAGATATATAAACAAAAAATAATTTCAATTTTACTGATCACAATAAAGCAATGGTTAATAACGATTCAAAAATAATGCTAAATGGCACTTTAAAGCGCTTGATCGCCTCTTCATTAATTACCGAAGAAGATGCCATTGATGCGGTAAAAACTTCGAAAAAGCGCCGCATACCTTTATTTACGTATCTGGTTGAAAATAACATAGCCCCATCGGATGAGTTGGCTGATATCTCTTCACAAGAATACGGCGTGCCCATATTTGATGCATCGGTGATGGATTTAAGGATGTCACCATTGAAACTGGTAGAAGAAAAACTCATTCATAAACACAATATTTTACCCTTGTATCAGCGCGGTAAAAAATTATATATCGCTATTTCTGATCCGACAAATGTTGTCGCAATTGAAGAAATTCAGTTTCACACTAATATGCCTGTTGAGCCAATCGTGGTTCCGCATGATATATTGGTGTCAGTTATAGACGAAGCTTTAAATGAAACTGATTCAATGATGGATGATGATGAAGAGGGTGATGAAGGTTTAGAGGATTTAGATTTTGAAGACACATCAGAGATAGTTGAAGAATCAGCCGCGGATGCCAGTGATGCTGATGATACCCCTGTAGTCAAGTTTATTAATAAAGTTTTACTTGATGCTATTAAGAGAGGGGCATCAGATATTCATTTTGAGCCTTATGAAAAGCAATATCGAGTAAGATATAGAATTGATGGCATGCTTAAAACTATGGCCAGACCACCTGTTGGAATGAGCATGAAGATTTCATCTCGAATAAAAGTCATGTCGAGATTGGATATTGCCGAAAGACGAGTTCCCCAGGATGGGCGAATTAAATTAAACTTATCCAAAACTAAGTCAATAGATTTTCGTGTGAGTACTCTTCCCACTTTGTTTGGTGAAAAAATAGTGATGCGTATATTAGATGCATCAGCTGCGAAAATGGGTATTGACATGTTGGGCTATGAACCTGAACAAAAAGAACTGTTTCTTAATGCCATTCATAAACCTTATGGAATGGTTCTGGTTACAGGACCAACAGGTAGCGGTAAAACGGTATCGCTGTATACTGCGCTTAATATTTTAAATATTGATGGCACTAATATTTCAACGGTGGAAGATCCTGTTGAAATCCGGGTTAATGGCATTAACCAGGTGCAGCAAAATGAGCGTATGGGCATGACCTTTTCTGTGGCTTTGCGTTCCTTCCTGCGTCAGGATCCTGATATCATCATGGTTGGTGAGATCAGGGATTTAGAAACAGCGGAGATTGCAATTAAAGCAGCTCAGACTGGACATATGGTTTTGTCAACGTTACATACAAATAGTGCTCCAGAAACTATCAGTCGATTTATGAATATGGGTATAGCACCTTTCAATATTGTTTCGGCAGTATCCATTATTATCGCGCAAAGATTGGGGCGCAGACTGCATAGCTGTAAAACACTGGCCGAATACCCTGCTGAAGCACTGATTAAAGAAGGTTTTTCTGAGGAAGATGTCAATGATATACAAATTTTTGCTCCAGAAGGATGTAGGAAATGTACAGGGGGTTATAAAGGTCGAGTGGGTGTTTATCAGGTTATGCCACTAACGGATAGTATCAAAAGAATAATTTTGGCAGGTGGCAACGCTCTGGAAATTGCAGACCAGGCATTAGTAGATAAAATTCCTGATTTAAGAAAATCAGCATTATTAAAAGTAAAAAATGGCATCACCAGTTTAGCTGAAGCCAACAGAATAACGGTAGATTAAAATTATGGCAACTAAATCAAATGCAATAGCAGAATACACTGTTTTTTCCTGGTCAGGGAAAGATAAAACAGGCAAGAAAGTAAAAGGAGTTATCAAGGCCAAGAGTCAAACGGTGGCTCGCTCTGAGTTGCGTAGGCAAAATATTACAGTTAATAGGATCGGCAAAAAGAGGAAGCCACTATTATCTCAGGGCACAAAAATTACAGCACAGGATATTTCACTGTTTTCTCGTCAGCTTGCGACCATGATGGAGTCTGGGGTACCAATGGTGCAGTCCTTTGAAATTATCGAAGGTGGACAGAAAAATCCAAATATGACCAAGTTGATAGGCAAAGTGAAAGTTGACATTCAGTCAGGCTTGAGTTTAAGCGAAGCGCTGTGGAAACATCCCGTTCATTTTGATGAATTATATTGTAATTTAGTAGCTGCGGGTGAAAAAGCTGGTGTCTTGGACGAGTTACTGGACACCATTGCAACTTACAAGGAAAGAACTGAAGAAATTAAAAGTAAAATTAAAAAAGCCATGTATTATCCTGCTGCTGTAATGGTAGTTGCATTTGGCGTGAGTGCTTTGCTGTTATTGAAAGTTGTGCCACAGTTTGAAGATATGTTTAAAAGTTTTGGTGCTGATCTGCCAGGGTTAACGCAAATGGTTGTTCGTGCATCAAATGCATTACAGGAAAATTTCTTTTTCTACTTAATGGTTATTATTGGGTTTATAGCAGGCTTTATCGCACTTAAAAAACGTTCGACGAAGTTTGCACATGCATTGGATCGAATTTCCCTTAAATTACCCATTGTTGGTAATATATTGAATAATGCCGCGATAGCGCGATTTGCCCGTACGCTTTCAACCACTTTTGCAGCAGGTGTCCCATTGGTTGAGGGTTTGGAAACTGTAGCAGGTGCTGTGGGTAATGTTGTTTACAGTGATGCGGTAAAAAGAATTAAAGAGGATGTTTCCACTGGTCATCAATTACAGATGGCCATGCAACAGGTTGGTATCTTTCCTCATATGGTGGTTTCCATGGCTTCAATTGGTGAAGAGTCGGGTAATTTGGATTCGATGCTGGCCAAGGTTGCTGATTATTATGAACAGGAGGTTTCCAATGATGTTGATGCCATGAGTAGTTTGATTGAGCCCTTGGTCATGGTGGTTATTGGTGGCCTGGTTGGCGTTATGATCGTTGCGATGTATTTGCCCATATTTAAGTTAGCGGCTGTAATGTAAAAATGGAATTATTAAATACCCTGGAACATTCGCCAGTTTTATTGCTGGTGTTCACATTTATATTTTCTTTACTTATTGGCAGTTTCTTAAATGTGGTTATTTACAGGCTACCCAAATCGATGGAATATGATTGGACTAATGAAAGTATCGGTCATTTGACAGATACCCATGAAGAATTAAAAAAGCCGTTGGAAAAATACAGTAAAACAAAAAAACCGCCCAGTATTATTTGGGCGAGATCGCATTGCCAAAATTGTAATTACCAGATTAAAGCATGGGAGAATATCCCTGTTTTTGGTTTTCTCTTTTTAAGGGGAAAGTGTTCAAATTGCAAAACCAAAATCTCCAATCGATATTGGATGATTGAATTATTAACGGCTATTTTAAGCACTGTGGTGGTTTATTATTTTGGCTGGTCATTGACATCGTTGACAGGAATCTTATTAACCTGGTTTTTGATAACAATTGCCATGATTGATTACGATACATTAGTTATACCTGATCAGTTTAGTTTGTCTCTAATGTGGATTGGATTGTTTATTAGCCTTTGGACGGTATTTATCGAGCCCACTGCGGCTATTAAAGGCGCATTATTAGGCTATTTATTGCTATGGACCATTTTTCATCTTTTCAAAATAGTGACTGGCAAAGATGGGATGGGTTATGGCGATTTTAAATTATTAGCGGCTGGAGGTGCCTGGTTTGGAATGCAGTCGGTGATGGTGATCGTGATTATGTCCTCATTTGCGGGCGCCATTTTAGGTTCATTTTTTATATTTATTAATAAGAACAAGAAAAGTAAACAGATTCCATTTGGTCCATATTTGGCCATTGGTATGTGGCTAACTATGTTATTTGGTCAAAATATAATTGATTGGTATTTTACTTTATCAGGGTTGTAACAAGCAGCTTGGATAGCCATGATAATACTTATAGCTGCTATACAATTGGCTTAACAGGAGGAATTGCCAGTGGCAAATCTGCCGTCAGTCAAATGTTTGCAGATTTAGGTTGTGATATCATTGATGCTGATATTATTGCTCGTGAAGTGGTGGAAGTTGGCAGTACTGGTTTAAATGGATTGGTTGCGGCTTTTGGAGAGACCATTTTAACCGAAGGTAAACAGTTGGATCGATTAAGTTTACGTAAAATCGTTTTCAATAACTCAAAAAAATTGACTCTTTTAAATTCCATACTCCATCCACTGATTCAGCAGAAGATAATCAATAAAGCCAAACTCGTGAATAATAACTATTGTATTATTGTAATCCCATTACTTTGTGAAGCGGACAGTTACCAGTGGTTAGATCGGATATTAGTGGTAGATGTATTACCTGAAGTACAGTTGCAGAGATTAATGCAAAGAGACTCAATTTCTAGAGAGTTGGCTGACAAAATGATGCAAAGCCAATGTAGTCGCAGGCAGCGTTTGGCACTGGCAGATGATGTCATTAATAACGAGCAGTCATTGCTGGATTTAAAAAAACATGTGGAAACTTTAAATTGTTTATATAAACAATTTAAATCAAAATAAATTATGCATTTTGTATAACAAAGCGTTATACTACGCATCCTCTTTGTGCTTAGGTATTATCACTGGCATAAATAAGGGCCCGTAGCTCAGTTGG
>JAESTH010000104.1 GCA_016763695.1 Alcanivoracaceae bacterium | reverse complement strand
TTTATAACCATCAACCAACTTATTTAATATGCTCAAAAAACACTATAATCACAATTTTTCTTATTTACTATTTTTTCTGATTTCAGCTTTTTTTATATATAGCTCTGGATTGACAATCAAAGAATCTCACACTTTATTTATTACACTAATAACCGCAACCATGTGGGTAACAGAGAAGTTACCCATTCCTGTGAGCTCACTCATACCCATTGCCGCTTTTCCTTTACTTGGCGTTCTTGATGGTAAATTAGTTGCTCAATCTTATGGCAGCCCATTGATTCTGTTGCTACTGGGTGGCTTTATGTTATCAATTGCGATGTCGCATACTAATACACATCGTTTAATCGCAAATCAAATCATCAAGACCATTGGCACAAATTCTCAAGCAAAGATTTTATTGAGCTTTATGCTTACCGCTTCTTTACTGAGTATGTGGATTTCTAATACAGCAACCACACTGATGTTATTACCTATCGCATTGGCCATTCTTGAAAAAAACTCATCAAGAAATTTCGCTTTGATTTTACTGCTTGGCATTGCCTATGCTGCAAGTATAGGCGGTATAGCGACGCCAATAGGAACCCCACCAAATTTAATCCTAATTCAGGCTATACAGGACGCTGGTCTAAAAGAGATTGGCTTTCTAAGTTGGATGAAACAGGTATTGCCCATTTTATTGATCATCTTTCCAATTGCCTATTTCTATCTTGCCAGCCATCTTGAAAACAAGCCTATTCATTATCAACTGGAAAAGCTTTCAATAACCTCTTCTCAGAAAAAGGTTTTGGCTGTATTTTTATTGACTGCATTATTGTGGATGACCAGAGTAGAACCTTTTGGTGGTTGGAAATCGTTATTCGATCTGCCATTTGCCAACGATGCCTCTGTGGCATTATTAGCTGTCGTCTTGTTATTTACACTGAAAAATGAAGATAAAAAGCCCATAATTACCTGGCAAGCTGTCAACAAAATCCCCTGGGGTATCTTATTATTATTTGCCGGTGGTATTACCATCGCCACCGCCTTTAGAGAAACAGGATTAAGTGAATCTATCGCCAATAACCTGACCTTTTTAAATAATTATCCTTACTGGGTAATAGTTGGTTTCATTTGTCTATTTGTAACATTTCTGACGGAAGTAACCAGTAATACTGCAACCACTGCGGTACTTATGCCAATACTCTTATCCACAGCCGAAGCACTAAATCTTGATCCTTTAGCATTAATGCTGCCTGCAACTGTCAGTGCCAGTTTTGCCTTTATGATGCCAGTTGCTACAGCACCAAATGCCATTATATTTAGTAGTGGTCATGTACCTATTAAAAAAATGATGAAAATCGGTCTGTTTTTGAATTTAATTGGGGCGGTTATTTTGACTATTTACTTTTCCATTATTAATTGATAAATGACAGAGTTAACAAAAGTGCTTGAAAATAACCATGTTCAAAAGTAAACTTGCTGTTTAATTTTACAAGCACAGCCCTTAATGGACAGAAAACAAGCCCTACTCACCTGGGTACAAAAAACCTTAGATGATCCCGAATGTTATGTTAAATCGGCATCAAGTGATGCCAGCTTTAGAAGCTATTGGCGTGTTTTTTCTCAGTTGCAAACATATATTGTCATGGATGCTCCTGTTAAGTACGAAAACTGTCAACCATTTATTGATGTTTCAAAAAAACTGGGTGACAGCGGCCTCCATATCCCAAAAGTATTTGCCTGTGACTTAGAACAAGGCTTCTTATTGTTATCTGATTTAGGGACTATCCAATACTTAAATGTATTGAATAAAGACAATTATTTGAGTCTTTATGGGGATGCAATTCAGGCATTACATACCATACAACAACAGACATCGAATGAAAATTTACCTTTGTATAATAGTACTTTGTTAAAACAGGAATTAGAGTTATTTAACAAATGGTTTATTGAACAACACCTGGGAGTATCTCTTAATGCTAAACAACTAGATATTATATCTTGCTGTCAGGAGCTGTTAATCACTAACGCCTTACAACAACCACAAACATTTGTGCATAGGGATTACCACAGTCGCAATTTAATGAAAACGATTAAAAACAATCCTGGAATTTTAGATTTTCAGGACGCTGTCATCGGCCCTGTTACATATGATTTGGTGTCATTATTAAGGGATTGCTATATATCTTGGGATGAAAAAGTCACTTTTCAACTCTCTGATTTATTTCGTAAAGGCTATAATCAATTAAATGATTTAAATATTGAGTCTGATCAGTGGCAAAAATGGTTTGATTTAATGGGCATACAAAGACATTTAAAGGCCATTGGGATTTTTTGCAGGCTTAATTATCGAGATCACAAACCTGGCTATCTAAAAGACATCAATCGAACACTTTGTTATGTTAAACAGGCCTGTGGTAAATATCCTGAATTACATCAATTCTTAAATTTGATTCATGAAATTACACCGAGTATGGACTTTATATGCGAGCAATGATTCTTGCCGCTGGAAAAGGCGAACGTATGAGGCCATTAACCTTAGTCAAGCCCAAGCCATTATTGGAAGTATGTGGCACCACATTAATCGAACACCACATCATCAATTTAAAAAATGCTGGCTTTAGCCGTATCATCATTAACATTAGTTGGTTAGGACAACAAATAATACAAAAATTGGGAAGTGGTAGCCAATACGGGGTTGATATCAGATACTCCTCAGAAGGACCTGAACCACTGGAAACAGGTGGTGGCATGTTAAAAGCACTGCCACTAATAGGTGATGAGCCATTTTTAGTAGTAAATGGTGATATAAAAACCAATTTTGACTTCAGAGATTTAAAACGTGACATAAAATCATTGGCACATCTAATCTTGGTCAATAATCCATCTCACAACAGTAACGGTGATTTTTCAATTGATGGAAATGAAAACTTATCCTTTCAAGCACTGAAACCCAAATATACTTATAGTGGCATCGGGATATATCATCCACAATTATTTTCAGGTCTAAAAAATGGTAAGTTTTCAGTGATTCCATTACTAAAACAGGCCATGAATAAACAGCTAATATCAGGTCAATTATTCAATGGGAAATGGAATGATATAGGTACCATTGGGCGGCTCACAGAAATAAATTTAAACTGTAAAAAACGTAAAAAAAACACCACTTAAATGCCTATCAACAGTCGTATTTTAGTGACTCAGAACTTGCTTAATAATGGTCTTAATCGAAAGCCAGTCACGGCTCACTGAACGTTTTGAAATAGTTAAAATTTCACAAATTTCTTCTTCACTAAAACCCAAAAAATATTTCAGTTCAAATACTTGTGCCATGCGTTGATTGGATTCTGCTATGGAGTTAATAATTTCATCAAGTGTTATCATCCACTGAGCTTCTGATTCTGACTTTAGACTAGATTCATCAAAGGTTACAATATTGGCATTGCGTTTGTGTGTGAGTTTTTGCTTAGCAGAATTTACCAAAATTTGACGCATGGCTTTGGAAATAATACAAAAAAAATGTTTTCGGTTTTCTGCTTTAATGCCATATTTGTTTAATTTCAACCACGCTTCATTGACCAGTGATGTCGTATTGATGGTTTTAGAAACATCAAATTGTTTGCGACGAAGGCCTGTAGCTATCATTTTCAAATCATCATAAACTAATGGAATAAGATCATTTAAGGCATTCTTGTTTCCATCTGATGCCTGAGAAATCAACAAAGTGATTTCCGCTGGTTTAAATTGTTCTATTTGAGTCTGCATATTCGATAATTTAATATAGAAGTATATTGAGGTATATGCATAACTAAAACCAGTGGGAATGTAGCCATTGGCTATTTTTTCATATAACTATTAATAGACCGTGAAAATAAAGCTCTATCGGCTATTTTTATAGAAAAAACTAGTTCAATGTGCATCTCCATCCCACCTGTCCTTAGTTATGCATATACCCCATTATTAGATTATCGACTTTTATAGCTTATTAATCAAGAGAATATTAAGCTGACCTTGATAAATAATGTTTGAACAAAAAAGAATAATCTACCGCAAAAGAACTGAATTTGAGCATAGTTCTCCTTAATTATCGTTTAGATTTATTCAAAACCATTTACAAATATCGTTTCTTTGTTAAAGCTATATACAGAACCCGAAAAGGGCAACAAGTTGTTATCTTCATTATTGACGCCAGTCGCATTACTACTCTCCCATTCTGCTCCAATGACAATATTATCCCCTGAAACAGAAACAGCAAAACCAAACACATCATTGTTCCCTGTATTGAAGGACTTAAGATAAGCATGCTGACTCCAGGTACCCGCTTCTTTTTTATAGACATAGCCAGCACCAGAGTTAGAGATCAAATCATTGTTGCCATCACCATCAACCCCTACAGCATTACTGTCTTCATATCTAGCTCCGACCATTACTGAACCATTATCAACAGCAACGGAATAACCAAATTGATCACCACCTCCAGTATTTGATGCTTTTAAATAGGCATCTTGACTCCAAATACCTACAGTGAGTGAAAAAATATAAGCAGCACCTGATTCAATGGCATCATTATTTGTTTCAATACCACCAACACCTGTAGCATTACTGGCTTCAAATTGTGCACCAATCACTAAACTATTGCCAGAAACAGCAACAGAACAACCAAACCTATCACCCGTTCCTGTATTGGAAGGTTTTAGATAAGCCTGTTGACTCCATGTGTCTACTGTACGAGTATAAACATAGACAGCTCCAGAGCTAGGAGCTAAATTATTTATTTCATCACCATTAATAATAGTTGTATTACTGTCTTCGTGTAAAGCTCCAACAACAATGGTATTATCATCAATATCAACAGAATAACCAAACCAGTCAATTTCTTCTGTATTTGATGCTTTTAAAAAGGCTTGTTGACTCCATTCCCCCAAATCACGGGTAAAGACGTAGGCTGCACCTGAACTTTCTGCCAGTTCATTTGTACCATTATTAATACCTGTAACATCACTATCCTCTCCGATAACACCAACTACAATAGTGTTTCCCGAGATTGCCACTGAATAGCCAAACCAATCAGTATAAGATGTATTGGATGCTTTGAGATAAGCCTGTTGACTCCAAATTTCAGCATTGCGTGTAAAAACATAAGCAGCACCTGATTGTATGGATAAATCATTGGTTTCATCATTATTCACACCTGTTGCATTACTGTCTTCAAAAGCTGCACCGACCACAATGGTATCTCCAGAAATATCAACAGAGAAACCAAATTCGTCACCGTTGCCTGTATTTGATGCTTTTAGATAAGCTTGTTGAGCCCATATTCCGTTAGTATTACGAACAAAAACATAGGCAGCTCCAGAAGATATTTGGGCATTATTAGTTTGATTATTATTGACACCCATCGCATTGCTATCCTCTTTGTTAGCTCCTATCACCATGGTATTTCCTGAAATGGCGACTGAATAGCCAAACTGGTCTCCACCATTTGTGTTTGATGCTTTGATATAGGCATTCTGTTGATATTCTGAGGTTCCCACCCCATTTATTTGTCCAACAATACTATTCCACTCAGCTTTTGATACTGTTGCTGGAAGCTGAGTGATTTTTGCTTGTTGGTTTTTAAGTTTTACTATCGCATGAGGTTCTGAAAAACCTGTGTTATAAAAAATCTGTGTCAGCAATAAAAATCCAATTAACTTAATTAAGTTTTTCATGTATATATTCCCATGTATTTAATGTATATATCAATACATACAATTTTTAATCAGAATCACGCCATAATTAACTTTTGCTATTCAAACTCACTTTTAAATATGAGGTCTTCTTGAAAAATAAATCCTGCACCAGAATTTTTACCAAATTCACTATCGTCGTGATTTGCTCCGATTAAGGAATAATCTCCAGAGAAAGAGGTTGAATTTCCAAAGTTGTCACCAGCAGCGCCATCACTGGCAAGTAACTTATCGGTTTGAACCCAACTACCAGATACCTTTTCAAAATTATTGCTGACCCTGAGTCTGTGCCATTATCATTGTCTCCCGGCACACCAATTACCGCTCTATTGTCTTGTAAAAAAATTGATCTCGCAAATAAATCACCTATCTCACCATCGCTTGAATATATCTTTGCTACTTGGTTCCAACTACTTCCTGTTACTTCAAATATATAGGCAGCTCCTGCTGTAACACCAGTATTGTTGTTAATATCACTATAGGCACCAACTAAAGATCTACCTGCTGACAAACTCACTGCGGCTCCAAAATGCTCATCTCCTGTGAGCCCAAATGCTTCCAGTTTATCTGTTTGTGACCATACACCAAGATTAAAATCAAATATGTATGCAGAACCGCCAAAACCAGTAGCTTTTATGCCAGAGCCAACCAACAATCTATCATTGGATAAACTTAGGGACTGTCCAAATTGAACTTGTGGAAATCCATCATTTGGTATCAATTGGAACGACTCAAGCCAATTGCCCGAGATTAAATCATAAACATAAACTAAACCCGAGTTGCTTCCATTAACAGTGTCCCCAGTATCTCCAACAACCGCCCTGTCTCCAAATAAACTTACTGAATCACCATAAAATTGATCATCGTCACCTACTAACTTGACCGTTTGATTCCAACTGCCATTAGTTAAATCAAAAATATAGGCAGAACCTCCATATGACCCCAAAACAAGACTAACAATTGCTAATGAACTTATTATTACTCTGTCACCATCTAAACTCACATCATGACCAAATTTTAAATTAAAATTACCATCATTTGGTAAAATTTTAGTCGTAAAACCCCAAGTCCCTGCATTATACTCAAACACATAAGCAGCTCCAGAATCTACACCATTTTCTGTATCACCCTCTGCTCCAATTATGGCACGATTACCAGATATGCTGACGGCATTCCCAAGGTTTTGATCGACCACACCACTTTGCGCCAAGAGCTTTTGTGTTTGCAACCAAACTGTTGTAGGCTTTTCGTAAACATAAACTGAACCAGCATTGTTACCATGACTGTCTTCATTGTTACTACCAACAAAAATGTCATTTCCCCAAAAACACAAAAACTTCATTATGTGAACTTTATTTGCCAGATAGAGCAGGGCGAAAATTGCCTTTGGGAACATTTTTAAGAATTGAAAAAGAATAATCAAATTAAAAT
>JAESTH010000103.1 GCA_016763695.1 Alcanivoracaceae bacterium | reverse complement strand
TACATTTGAGGGTGCAAGTAACGGATGCGCATATTAAAAAAACCAAATACAGCTCATTAGTGATGAGCCTTTTGGGCTTTTCTAGGCGTATCAAGAGCTTGTGCTATCACAGTACTTTCTATATCCAGACTTGGATTAAAGAAGTTAATCTGATTTTAGTAATTATAACCTTCTAACATGAGCTTACTATTGTTCAGAATATGCTGTTATTATCCTGTTGTCTTCTTAAGAATGTTGATGATTTAAATGGTAATATGTATTACACTATATTAAGAAGATTGCTCAATACAATCTAAGCTGAATAAATATAAAAGCATTTGGAATAAATCCACTATGGCAACTCTATTAAACACTAAATCAAACAAGATGACTCTATTAAGAAGTCAACACATTTTTGGTCGTCATTCTGGTAGCTCAAACAGCCTTTTAGATAACCCTGAAGCCTCCCGTTTGCATGCATCCATACTATGGAATGGTTCTTGTTGGTTATTACAAGATACCAGTAGCAATGGCACTTTTATTAATAATAAGGCAATCATTGCTGGGGTTAAAAGGAGACTAAAGATAGGTGATACCATTCGATTCGGTGCGTTAAATGCTTATCCTTGGGTATTTAATAGTGACGATGCGCCCAAAAGCATGCTGGTTCCTATAGAGTCCAGTTCAGCACCCCCAGTTGAATTGGAAGGTATTGTGGTATTACCCAATGACAATTCACCTGAAATTACACTATATCAAGCACAAGATAGTGAATGGGTCTGTGAAACCGAATTGGGCATTATAAAATTAGAGGCTGGTTTAAAAATATCGACAAAAAATAGTAGTTGGTACTTCGTTAATGCAGATACTTTTGATAGCACCAAAAAAGCCGAACAAACGCATAGCAATATTTCGGCACCAATCAATTTAAGTTTCACCGTGAGCAAAAATGAGGAACATGTTTCACTTTGTATTCTATTCAATAATCACCCAATCGATCTGGGTGAAAGAACGCACCATTATTTATTATTAATCTTGGCTAGAAAACGTATGACTGATAATCAATCAGGGATAGATGATAGCGAGCAAGGCTGGATTGATAAAAGTCTACTCAGTCAACAAACAGGATTGGATGAAAATTATATTAATATTCAAATTTATCGATTTAGGAAACAATTGATAAAGGTAATACCTTCAGCTATGCAATTAATTCAAATAATAGAAAGAAGACGCGGAGAACTTCGCTTTGCGTTAAAATCAGTTGAAATTAATGGTGGTAATGATTTAATGAAACTGAAATAAAAACACTGTAATTATAATAAACTTTAATACAGACATAAAAAGCAAATGGAAAACCAACAAAATCCAGTACATAAGATTAATACAAGCTGGTTTAAAATCCTTTAGTGCAAACAGATGCTTGTAGGAAAACGTCTCACAGTTGTCAGAAATTTCTTATAAATAAAGAGCATTTTGCCGATATTCAAATTTTTTCATTTACCTATAATGGGAAGCAGGTTATGGCAATGAAGTCATAATTTAATTATAGAACATATGGAGAACAACATGAAAAAATTATTATTAACTGCTATCACATCACTGGTACTATTTAGCCAATCACTATTTGCTGTAAATGTAAATACTGCAGATGCTGGGGCTATAGCTGAAGAGCTCAATGGAATCGGAGCAAAAAAAGCCCAGGCTATTGTAGAGTACAGAGAAGCAAACGGAGATTTTAAAACCATTGAAAGCTTAACAGAGGTTAAGGGGATCGGCCTTAAAACAGTTGAAAAAAACCGTGATTTAATACAACTTACGGCTAAATAATATTAAATCATAACCATAAAAAACTGCAGAAAAAGCGGTTTTTTATGGTTACAAATTTGTAAGAGTTATTGGCTATCTTCGATATATTTATTGACCAGTCTTTCCAGTATATTTAATGGTACAGAACCATTGTTTAATACCACACGATGAAAATCTCGGACATCATATTTGTCACCTAGAGATTTCTCTGCTCTATCACGCAACTCTAAAATTTTGGTCATTCCCACTTTATAGGCGGTGGCTTGTGCTGGCATAACAAAATAACGTTCAATTTCAGCCACAACATCAGATTCTGTCATGCCAGTATTTTTGATCATATAGTCAATGGCTTTTTCCCTGGACCACCTTTGTGAATGAATACCTGTATCAACAACCAGACGAACCCCTCTAAATAATTCAGCCTGTAGTCGACCAATATTATCATATGGGTCAGCTAGCATACCCATCTCAAATGCAACACGTTCTGCATACAAGGCCCAGCCTTCTGAATAGGCTATAAAGGGCACCATTTTTCTAAAGAATGGCAGGCCTTTTAACTCTTGTTGAATGGATAATTGAAAGTGATGACCTGGTATCGCTTCATGATAGGCTAGAGTTTTCATGCTATATTTGGGAGTGGCCTTGATGTCATAAAGATTTGCATAAAAAACGCCAGGTCTGGAGCCATCCATTGCTGGACGGTTGTAATAGGCACCTGGTGAGGTTTTTTCTTTAAATAATGGAATACGTTGAACATCAACTTCAGCCTCTGGTATATCATAGAAATGACTGCTGAGTTTCTCACTGACTTGAGTAATTATATTTTTATAGTCATCCAATATTTGCTCTCTTCCTTCGTCGGAATCAGAATAATAAAAACGTTGATCAACAGCCATATTGCCGATGCTTTCTTCAAATCCTCCTGCAATGTCACGACCCTGAGATTCAAGTATGGTTAAAATCTGGTGTTGTATTCTATCAACTTCCCTTAAACCAAAATTATGAATATAGTCAGGCGTATAATCCGTGGTAGTAAAAAATTTTAGTGCCACCTTATAGAACTCTTCACCATTGGGCAGATTCCAGACACCGTAGTTATTTTCCACCTTGTCATCAAGAGCAACAAAATAATCAATTAATTTTTGGTAAGCAGGATAGACCGTTTTTTCAACTTCAGATACTGCAAGTTTGGCTATTTTTTCCTGTTTGCTTCTACTCAAATCAGTTTTTTCCATTTTTTTAATCAGGGCATCAATAAGGATGTTTTCTTCAATGGGTGTATCAATAAAGCCCTGCATTTCTGCTATAACTTTGGTGATGACAAATTGAGGAGGTAAAATCCCCAGCTTTTCACGGTGTTTTAAGCCATCTAATACCTGATTAAACTTGGTATCAATCAATGATAATCGAGTAATATAATCTTCGGCATCTCCGTAATCATGAATCTGGTGGGTACTTTCCATAAAAGAAGGAAAGCCATTTTGTACACCAAACAACCGATTGACAGGGTAATTATGAAAACGAAATTTTTCACCTTCAACAGCTATATCCAGTAAGGAAAGCAAAATATCTTTAGACATTTTTTCGGTTTCATCCAAATCTTCATCAGCATAAGAAAGTAAAGTTTCATGTGCCTCATGCATCTTTTTAAAAGTTCTATCACCAGAGGCCATACTAGCATCATCCAGCTGGGCGTTATGACCATCTATTCCAAACTTTTCAAATACCCGAATAGAACTCAGCATTTCAGGACTTTCAATGGCAAATTGAAGGGCGGTTCGAGTAAAAAAATGATTGATACTAAATGGTTTAAAATACCAAACATGGACGATAAAAGTTGTTAATAATAAGATGGCAAGCAGAATTAATAAGCCTAAATATTTTAATGTTTTGCGCATGGAGATAACCCGTGGAGTTTAAGAGCGTAATATATTAACAAAATTATCAATAAAATTCAAAACATCTCATATTGGATAAGTCTAGGCATTGAAGAAAAATAAAAATTCTACTAAAATATGGGTTGATTACATAATAATATTACAAAATTAACATCAAATAAAATTGAGGAAGGTAAGAATGTCAATAAAGTTTCAGGAACTCACCTTTATCTTTTGCCTATGACTCTCTGGCATTGTCTTTATCACAATAAGCCATTGTAATATACATGTTGCCAAGGGTTTGTTTGAAAGAAATTCAGTATAGATTTTGAAATAACACACAAAAATATTATGGACAGGTTTGGACGTTATCCACACAGAAATGAAGCATTGGGCAGAACATCAAGCCCAGAAGGAATAGTATTACTTAAAGAGGTAGGATCAAGCTTTTAATCATTACCAATAATAAAATGAAATCACAAAAAAACAGGCAACATAAAAAATTAACCCTCTCTCAATATGTGCACAGAAGAAATGGAGTCGCACTAGGCGCTCCTGGTTCATTACGTAATATGCTGTATCGCTCTTTGGGAGCTGCTACTTTTGCTGAGTTTTGGCGCTACTGGAACCCAGTGTGGGGATATGGCTTGGGAAAATATATTTTTACTCCGCTGAAGCGTATTTTCCCGACTATTATAGCTCTTATTATGACATTTGTGTTTAGCGGATTATTACATGATCTGGCGATTATTATCGTCAAAGGATCGGTTGTTATTATTTTTGCACCCTGGTTTTTGCTACTGGGTATTGGAGTGGTATTAGGTCAGGAACTGGGTATTAATTTTAGCAGTAAGTCATGGTTATTTCGAGCCAGTATTAATTTAATATATCTTATCGCATGTTATATTTTATCGCGATTAGCTATGAGTATTTAAAATAGTGATTAGGGATAAATGTGGCAAAATGTAAAAAGGCAAATGTTAATATTTGCCCTTTTATTTTTTACTCTGTATTTATCTTCGACGATTTGAGTCAGACCTTGATCGGCTCGAAGAACTCTTTCTGGAACTTGAGCTTCGGGATGACCTGGATGAAGATCGGGAGTTATCCGAACGACTGGACTCCTTTGAACTGGATCTGTTGTTTGATGAAGACCTGTTAGAAGAATTGTCTCTGCTTGACTGTGGGTTGCTTGGCCTCATTGCCACATCAGGTTTGGTATAATTGTTTGCACTTGAGCTGGAGTTGTAATTTGGTCTAACTGATTGCCTAACAGCATGTGGATTATTGGTGGTGTTAGTTCGATTAACACTTGTTCGGTTGTTATTGCCATTGGTGGTTCTTGATCTAGAAGAATAAGATGCTGAGGTCTGATAAGACTGATTGTTAGTGCTTATTCTATTATTTCTGGGGTTATTGGCATATGCACTGCCCTGTCTTCTTTCTCTGTTATCACGGTTGGTTACTGCTGTAGATTGCCTGCTATTATTTTGATTAACAGTAGGACGTCTACTGTTAAGGCCTGATGAAACTATACCATTTCTATTGCGGTTGCTATTGCGATTATTTTGCAATTGACCCTGAGCAGTTGAGGGGTTTCTATAATTGTTATTTCTTGTGTTTCTATTGTTATTTCTATTACGGTTATCCTGATTACGGCTGTAGCCATCACTAAATGGTGTGTTTGTATTAGGTTGTCTGTTGCCAGAATAACCTGAAGAATTTCTACTTCTTGGGTTTGCCCGTAACCTGTTGGGACTAAGTCTATTATTTTGACCCACATTTCGATTGGGGCTGATTCTATTATAATAATCGGTATTTCGATTGTTGTTACGGTATCTATTGTTTCTGGATGCTAGTCTTGCCACCTCAGCACGTGCTGAGATATGTCTATTACTGTGATGATTGTTCCAATAGTTGTTCCAGTAACTGGTGTAGTAATAACTGGTATAAGGATTGTAATGACTGTTGTAATGGTTATAACCACCATAGGAATGTCCAAAAGAAAAGCTTATCCCATAACTCCAGCCGCCATAATAGTTATTACCATATCCCCAGGGTGAATAACTACCCCAATAACTGTTAGGGTAATAGGAGTAATGATTGTAAAAGCCTACCCGTGGATAACGGTAGGGGCTGTAATAAACATCACTATAGTTAACCCCCCAACGATCAGGATAATAATTACTGGCATAATAGTCATTATCATAATAACCGTAGTAATCGCCATAGTCAGAGTCACCATATGCGTAATAATCGTCCTCATAATAAACATCATCGTATTGACTATAACGATGATAATCTGAGGCACACGCCTGCAATAAAATAATAATACTGGTAATTGCAATAAGCCTTTTCATAATTTTACTCCAATAAGGACTGGTAACTATAGCGCATAATATAGCAGAAAGCATGAATGTAAACTGAATATTATTCAGGCAAGAAAATATCACACACTCATGAGAGGCATATAATGAGATTTTCTGCTTATCAGAGGTGTTTTATATATTGATTCATATTATGCTAATCTTTAGTAAAATTAAAGAAAACGCTATCCAAAAAAAACTATTCAGAGTAGATTAGGCATTTATATTCAGGCACATTATTTGATGAACAACCATCCACAAAATTGGAAAATAGGATTAAGCTTATCTTTAACGGTGGTATTTTTCTGGTCGACTTTACCTGTGGCCTTAAATATCAGCCTTAAAGCCATTGATGCGTGGACCTTAACCTGGTTGCGATTTTGCGTAGCAGCGGTTATTACCTCCATAATTATCTTCTATACAGGTTCGTGGAAGGGATATAAATCCCTGTCAATAAAAAACTGGTTGTGGCTATTATTTGCTGGCATTATGCTCGTTTCTAATTATGTGGGATTTATTATCGGGTTGGATAAAACCACGCCAGCCAATGCCCAGGTCTTGATTCAGCTTGCGCCATTATTAATGATCTTGGGTGGGGTTTTTGTATACAAAGAAACTTTTCGTTTTAAGCAAAAGCTAGGTGCTTTTTTATTGATCTTTGGTTTACTGATATTTTTCAACGATCAAATAGGTACGATTCTCAAGGCAGAATACACCAATGGTGTCTTAATTCTTATATTTGCTGCCATAACCTGGGCTATTTATGCACTCATTCAGAAAAAGCTACATGATGTCTTATCTCCACAGGCAATATTAACCATGATATATATAATGGCATCTATCACCTTATTGCCCTTTTGTGAACCAACAAGTTTTGCCAACATCAATCAGCAGCAATGGCTTGCTATTGCCTATGCTTCATTAAATACCGTCGGTGCATATGCCGCTTTTGCCCAAGCGCTTAAATTTTGGCAAGCTTCGCGTGTTGGCATGGTTATTGCCATGGTGCCAGTGTTTACACTATTGTTTATCAATCTCATGAGTCAATTATTGCCTGATTTGGTTCAGCCTGAGCAGATACATACACTGGGTTTAATTGGTATTATCCTCATCGTTTCGGGTTCAGTCATCGCCAGTATAGGCAATAAGTAACCTTTTGACATTAGTTTAAAACCAATGTGCAATAATGTGGTCTGAAATGCCATGTTGACAGATAATATGTTATTCACTCTGCGTAAAAAATGGTTTCAACTGCAAGCCAAAAACTTTATTGTGCGTTATTCAACGGGTTTGATGGTTTTAGCCATATTTTTACCAGGAGTTGCTATTGGGGATAATTTTAATTTGTTCATGTCTGCAATAACCAAACCTCTCGTTCTTATTAGCCAAACGCAGACACCTTTTTTAATTAAGCTTGCCTGGCTACTGGTTTTACAGGCCGTTTTTATTGTCTGGGCGCGGGCTCAACGTCAGGCCATAAATGGCGGTGACTTTGCCATATACCTACAAGCCTTGCCTATTAATAAAAAGATAAAAAACAAAAACAATATTTTCATGTTGTTGCTATCAAATCATTTATTGTGGCCGCTAATGTTTGCGGGCCTCTATTACTTGCCTTCCATGGAAAATACTGAATTGATGACAGTTGTTTTTCGATATGGTTTTTTACTTTTATTATTAATAACCTCTCAATTTGTCTCTGTGTTTAGCATACACAGAACCCCTATATTAATCCTTTCTTTACTAGGTCTTGGATTGTTGATTGACTTTGGATCTGGTTTTGTATTAATACTGATACTTTTCGGGCTGTTACTGTTGTTTATTTCAAGGCTATTGAAGTCACAGGACGACTATATAAATATCAAGCGTCAAATAACGTCAATAAACCTCATTCCATCATTTTTTTCGTATAATTTATACTACCAAATGTTATTTAAATCGGCCTATACCAGTACTTTGTTCAGGCTTATGATAGTTATATTTTTGATGCTAGGTTTCAGCATGATTGCACATCACTTTGTCAATATTAGTGATAATAATTTATTTCCATACTCATTATCGCTAGAGGCTTTACTTGCTTATTATATCAGTGGTTTCTTTGTCAGTTTCAATGATGAAAGACAACAGATGGCTCCATTATTAAGCACTTTACCGATCAAAAAAGCATTCTGGATAATACGAGATGTCCTTGTTATATTTATAATAAGTAGCTTGATACACATGCCCTTTTATTATTGGCAGCTTAATTATCTAAGCAGTAATACCCTATGGTTTATGTTTATCTATCATTTATCAATGCTTTTGCTGTGCTATCCAATAAGGGTTTTGATTAAAAATAGTCAAACATTTTTTTCATTCGTGGTGTTATTTATTATCACTGCCATTACCGTATTTAATTTATCATGAAAAACATATCAATAAATAATCTGACTATACAATACGATGACCTGATGGTTATTGAAAATTTTAATGCAGAGTTTAGTACTGGCATTCACTGGATACAGGGTTTTAACGGTAGCGGTAAAAGCTCCTTGTTAAAAAGCCTATGTGGAATTGTGACAGTCGATAAAGACGTGGTAAAGATCAATGCTTTTGATTTAAACACTCAGGCAATAAAAGCCAAATCACAATTGTGTTTTGTTGCGGACAAACCTGATGTTTATCCATTTATGACTGGTTTACAGTTTTTAAAACTGATTGCCAAAATTAAAGGCGTTAAATTAAACGATGAACTATTTGCGTTTATGCAGGCAATCAACCTTGAGCAATTTAAAGACATGGCCTTTTCTCAAATGTCTTTTGGTACGCGTAGAAAATTCACCCTGTGCAGCGTATTTATAGGTAATCCACCAGTGGTTTTACTGGATGAACCCTTTAATGGTTTAGATAAACATACAACCGAACAGTTTAGACTGTGGCTAGTCAAAGCCAGAAAAGAAAAATGCATCCTGATTGTCAGCCATGATACCCATATTTTAGAAACACTGCATGATAGTGTTTTAGTACTTGATTAAGTCACCTCTTTAACAGCACCTTGTGTAAACCTTTTACAATCATCATCTATGCTCAACCACTTAACCTGATTTTCAACATAAATATGATAAGTTGGTTTAACCAGACTGGGATCATCAAGCGATGCAATTGATAAAGTGTAATAGTTAGGATAGCGGCTATCACGAAAGCTGATCGAAGTGCCACACTGGGCACAAAACCCTCGCCGAACATATTCGGATGACTCATATTCTTTGGGTTGATCTTTTATCCAGGTCACTTGTTCAATATTAAAGTCCATCCAGTTAACAACCACCGAGCCTACACTTTTTTGACACATGCGACAATGGCAGTACTCTGCGGCAAATGGAGTACCCGAAATTTTATATTTTATGGCTCCACACAGGCAGCTACCTTTTAGTTTTGTTTTTTTGTTCATAATCAAATGTGCTACTATACGAGTTATTTGCACTGTTGAGTGATATTTGAATCACCAAATACGATAACCTGAATGATATGCCACACAAGCAGATGTAATATAAGAAAGAACATTATAAGCTGACAATAGCTCACCTATCCGAGATTTTTATAAGAATCCATATATTTCAATACTAATTGGCCTTAACTTGATACCATTTTACTCTGCTCTATTGATTTGTTTTATGAATAAATACAGCTTATAAAGTATCATAAGCAGAATCTATGGAAAAAACATACCCTCGCGCTGCATAAAATTCTGCTAGTCAGCATTAATAAAATCCATAATATCTTGTAACCTTGGATGAGAGGCTTTGACAGATTAATTTGATTTATCAAAAATTATCGAGAATCACTGAATATTATTTTTTATATGCATAATAAAATCTGATGCTATTTAAGCAAAGTATTTATATAAAAAACACAAATCAGGGTAGGATAGAAATATGAGTGAAAAATACTTGCCAGATAAAAATAAACAAATCCTTTACGGTGCAGAATTTTCTTTATATTCTGGTAAAATTCGTAGCTATTTACGTAAAAAAGGCATTCCCTATATTGAACGTCTTTCTGATTTAAAGACGTATAAAAATTTCATTCTCCCACGAACAGGGGTAAAGTTTATTCCTGTCGTACAAACACCCGATAATATTGTCATACAAGATACAACCGAAATTATCGATAGACTTGAACAAAAGTTTACTCAAAATTCAATTTACCCCATAACACCCAAACAAAAGCTAACGGCTTTACTCTTGGAAGTTTATGGAGATGAATGGTTGTTGATTCCTGCCATGCATTATCGATGGAATTTTCCAAAAGAAAATATTGCTTTTATTTATCAGGAATTTGGACGCACATTGTACCCAAGATGCCCCCGTTTTATACAAAAAATAAAAGGAAAAAAACTTGGAAAAAAGTTTAAAGCATTCGTTCCAAAACTTGGCATTACTCAAAACTCTATTCCGGCTATTGAAAGCAGCTACTTACAACTGCTTAGAGATTTGAATAATCATTTTAAAAAGCATAAATATCTATTGGGCAATTCTCCAAGTATTGGTGATTTTGGCTTAATTGCACCTTTATATGCACACCTTTATCGTGACCTTTATCCTAGAAACATTATGAAAAAAACTGCCCCCAGAGTGCTTTTTTGGGTTGAAAGAATGATGGCAAACAAACCCTTTTCAGGGAATTTTCTACCTGATGATGAAGTGCCTGAAAGTATTAACTTAATATTGAAGAGAATGGCGAACGAACAAATACCCGTGTTACTTGACACATCAAAAGTTTTAGATAATTGGTACGAGAAAAATCCAAACAATGACATCCCTCGTATGATAGGTAAACACATATTTACTCTTGATGGGGTCGAAGAAAATCGAGCCGTCTTTCCTTATTCATTATGGATGTGGCAACGTCCATACGATTACTACCACACATTGACTGAAGAACAAAAGTTGTTACTTAAATATTGGTTAGAGGAAGTAGGACTTTATGATGCACTCAATAAACCAATAAATACCCGCTTAAAACGTTTTAATAATTATTTGTTGATTGAAAATTTCCTTTAATAAAATCGGTATAGTTAGCATTGGTTTAATCCAAAATACGGCTATTTTTTACTGATTGCATTAAATATCCAGGTTAGCTCAATTAATAATAGATGGATTAGGTCAGGGTTCCCGTAAATAAATGGGTTCAATCATGTCAATATGGGTTGCCAGTTGTTTAAAGCCATCTTTGGCCAGTAATAACATATCTTTTGCCTGCGAATAAACATTAACATCATAGTCCATAGGTTGGCGTTTTGCATAAGCTATCAATTCTGGATAAACGGCAAATCCACTGCCTATATAGGCATCACTAGCCGACAAATCGACATGCTTGGCTTTACCGACGCTCTCATTGGTGATTGCTGTGATAGTGCTGCCCTTAACTGAGTAAGTGGCAGAATAAACCTCTGACATACGAGCATCTGTTGCTACCACGATTATTTGACGTTTATCTGTCTGTAATTGCTGGTAAGCGGTATAAGCCAGGGTTTTAAGATTGGAAATAGCGATGACTTTTATATTGAGTGCCAGTGCTAGACCTTGGGCTACACCAACACCTATACGCACCCCTGTAAAAGCACCAGGCCCCTGCCCGACCACTAAACCCTGTATGTCTTTCTTTTGAATACCTGCTTCAGTCAGCAGTTCATCAATAAAGGGTAAAATCAGTTCAGCATGCAAGCGAGGCTGTACAGTGGAACGATGATATAACTTACCATCAACCCACAATGCTGCAGAACAACATTCGGTAGCGGTATCAATGGCAAGTAAAATCATATATTATCAGAACAAAGGTTTATCTTCTACCGCTGCAAATGCAGCCACAGAATCTAAAATTTCTTTCTTGGCTTCATCAGGACCGCCCCATCCTTCTATCTTAACCCACTTGCCTTTTTCTAAATCTTTATAGTGTTCAAAGAAGTGTGAAATTTGATCGGTAATAAAATTAGGCAGGTCTCTTACTGATTCTATATCACTGTAGAGGTTGGTCACTTTTCCAACTGGTACAGCAACAATTTTTGCGTCTTCACCAGCTTCATCCGTCATTTTCAATACGCCAACTGGACGACATTTTATCACTGAACCTGGTAATAATGGTGTAGGCATGATCACCAAAACATCTACTGGATCACCATCACCACATAGAGTATGTGGAACGAAACCATAATTACATGGGTAGCGCATGGAAGTATTTAAAACACGGTCAACAAAAATCAAACCGGAGTCTTTGTCTACTTCGTATTTAACCGCTTCACCATTAATGGGAATTTCAATAACTACATTTATGTCATTAGGTACATCGCTACCAACAGCTACATGTCTTAAGCCCATAATAAAATCCTATCTAAAAAACGGGGATTATACTGAGTTTACCCCTAAAACTATAGCCAGTGAGAGCTTATATGCTCGAAAATAGAGAAAACAATCGTTTTAGTCCAAGGCAACAGCGACTATAATGCTAATTTTGATACTTTCTCGCAATTTACATGACACAGAAAACGGCATTAATAACAGGAATAACAGGCCAAGATGGTGCTTTATTAGCACAGTATTTATTAAGCCAGGATTATAAAATTATTGCGCCGACAAGGCTTAATCCAGATAAATCCAAATTAAAAACTTTGGGTATAAACCAACATCAGGGTATTGAGTTTATTGTTTATGAAAAATGGTCAGACTTTGATAAAATCATTATTCAATGTTTACCAGATGAAGTCTATCATTTAGCAGCCGTGAGTCATGTCGGTGAGTCGCACCAAAACCCTGAGGTGGTATTTGATGTGAATACACTCTGGACGATTCAATTATTAAAATCAGTAGAACAATACTCAAGACAGTCTAAATTTTTCTTTGCATCTAGTTGTGAAATATTTCAGGATGATTTACATGGACTGGTATCAGAAAATGATCAGAAAACACCTTCTAACCCTTATGGAATCTCAAAATTATCAGCCCATTTGATGGTCCAATATTATCGCGATGTTAAAGGTTTGTTTGCCTGCAATGGTATCTTGTTTAATCATGAGTCGGAATTAAGAGCCCCATCTTTTGTCAGTAAAAAAATCTGCAGAGAAGTGGCAAGAATAGTGAAAAATGGTGGACAACCTTTATATTTGGGCAATATTGCTGCTAAAAAAGACTGGGGTTATGCTAATGATTACGTACAGGCATTCCAAGCCATGTTAAAACAGAAGATGGCCAAAGATTATATCATTGCCAGTGCCGCATTGCATTCGGTAGAGGATATGGTTAATTGCGCTTTTGACGCTTTAGATTATAATATCACATGGCAGGGAAAAGACTTAAGCAGAAAAGCCCTCAACCAGGATGGGGAAATTGTTGTGGCAATAGATGAAAAATTCTTTCGTCCCCTGGATCAACGTTTTTTAAAAGGCAACAGTAGTAACGCGCAACGTGATTTAGACTTTAATAATTTGACCCCTTTTGCAAGCTGGGTTAAATCAATGACATTAAATGAATACAGAGAACTAATATGAAAGTCATCCTCAATGTAGATGCAATTACTGGGCCGCTCACGGGAATCGGTAACTATGCAATGCAATTGGCCTGTGGATTGCCAAAAATACCCACAATTGAAGAGTTTAAACTGTACTCGTCGCATCGATGGATCAAAGATGCTGATCACGCCTTAAAAGCCAATCAGACTTTAGCCAGCATACGAAAAAACATACCCTTAAAAGGGCCGGCATTAAAACTTTATACCTGGCAAAAAAACTTATGGTTTAAGAGTAAAAGCAAACCTTTTGACAAAGAATTTATTCTGCACAGTCCCAATTATTTACTGCTGCCTTTTGAAGGACCGAGTGTTACGACCATTCATGATTTATCTTTTTTGCGTTATCCTGAAACGCACCCAAAAGAACGCGTTGATCTGCTGGAAAAGCAATTACCAAAATCGATAGAACAGGCCGATGCAATTATCACAGATTCTCATTATATTAAGGCCGAAGTTCAGCAAATATTAGGTGTTGCACAGGACAAGATCCATGTTGTTCCCCTCGGTGTCAGTAAAGGTTATTATCCTTATTCTTATGAGGACAATGTCAATGTCATGAAAAAATATAAGCTGGATAAGTTAAAGTATTTATTGGCAGTAGCCACACTGGAACCCCGAAAAAATCTGAACTCTCTGATAGATGCTTATTTACTCCTGCCTAAAAAAATCAGGCAAGAATATAAGCTGGCTATTGTTGGAGCCAGAGGCTGGTTGAGTAAAAACCTTCTACAAAGAATAGAAATGTTGGTTAAACGTGGAGATATTATCTCTTTGGGTTATATTGATAGTGAGGATCTCCCGCATATTTACTCAGGTGCGAAGGGCTTTGTTTTACCCTCTTTATACGAGGGTTTTGGTTTGCCTATTCTTGAGGCCATGGCTGCTGGTACCCCTGTATTAACATCAACTTCTTCATCATTACCTGAGGTGGCAGACGGAGCGGCCATCTTAACAAATGCTAACGACATTGAGGATATTTCTGCTGGCATGGTTAAATTAATCGAAGATCAGCAATGGCGAGAAAAAGCAGTTGCCAAAGGCTTGAATCGGGCAAAAGAATATACTTGGAAAAAATGTATAGAGAACACGATAGAGGTTTATCAGCATATTTCAGGGTAAGTTGAGCTATATTCAATTTTTTGCCATTATTATATTGAGAGATGTGATTAAATTACATAAAATGAAAATCGGTTGAAAAAACTCAACCACAAACGTATTAGGTGTCGAAAGAAATCTTTCGGTGAAAAGGGAATCTGGTGAAATGAATATTAAATCCAGAGCTGCCCCCGCAACGGTAATTAAGTATATATTTAGCAAAACCACTGATTAGGCCACTAATTGGGAAGGGTTAAATACAATCTTATCAGCCCGGAGACCTGCCTAAGACATTAACTTAACTAAAAAGTCGCGGTGGGCGATGGAGAAATCAAATGAAAAAAACAACCCTACTGCCATTCTCGGCAGCCTTGCTTGTGTGTGCAAATGTATATGCCGCAGAAGAAAACGAAGTTTACCAGCAAGCCAAAACAGTAGTCACAGCCTCTCGTTATGAACAGGCACAAGATGACATTATTCCTTCAATCACAGTGATTGATAGGGAAGACATTCTTAATTTACAAGCCATTAGTATCCTGGATATACTGTCGTTACAGCAAGGCATAGATGTAGCCAGAAATGGTGGTAATGGCACTGCGACCAGTGTTTTTATGCGCGGCACCAACTCAAACCATACTTTGGTTTTAATTGATGGCATGCGCGTATCATCCTCCTTTACTGGCAGTTTTGCCTGGGAGCATTTACCTGTATCACAAATTGAGAGAATCGAAATAGTGCGTGGTACCAGAGTCAGTTATTATGGCTCAGATGCCATTGGCGGAGTGATAAATATAATTACTCGCAAGCAGGACAAGCTGTATGTACGTTATACAACAGGATCTTATGACACCCATAACTTTGATGTGGGTTATGGTGGTTCTACCGATAAAAGTCAATATAGTCTGATTGTTGGTAGTCAAAAAACTGACGGTTTTTCAGCTACAAATACTGATGCCTTTGCATTTAACCCTGATGATGATGGCTATGAAAACCTGAGTGTAAACATCAGTGCAGCGATTGATATCAAGGGTAGTAAACTATCTCTTAATTATCTTGAATCAAGAGCCGATATTGATTTTGACTCTTCTTTCAATGTGGGCAATTCAGATACCACCGAACGTATCACAAGAATTGCTTGGCAAGGGCAAATATTTAATAATTGGGATACAGAAGTTGCCATCGGTAATAATAGAAACTCACTAGTTACCAAAGTCTTTTCAAATAGTTTTTCATCAGATAGGGATACTTTTGATATACTCTTAAATAAAGGCTTTAATAATAAACACCTTGGTTTTGGTCTCAGCTACAGAAATGAAGATTCAACTTTCCATAACGCATTACTGACGCCTCTGAATTATAGTGATTCACGTGATAATTTGGCTGCATTTGCCAATTGGCGTGGCGTCTATAATAAAAACACCATCTCTATAAGTGGCCGTTTTGATCATAATGATGTCTATGGTAATGATTCAAGTGGTGGTGTAGACTGGGCCTATCAGTTTAATGAGAAGGTCAGATTTAACCTTTCAGTTGGTACTGCTTTTCATGCTCCTAATTTAAATGAACTTTTTTCTCCCAGCTTTCAAAGTCTGGTTTTTTCTCCAGAATTGGGAATGTTTGTTAACTTCTTTTCTTTTGAGGGCAACCCTGATTTAAAACCTGAAGAGTCAGTTAATTATGAAATAGGCTTAAAAACACGTCTTACAGACAATCAGAGTTTATCGTTTAATCTGTTTTATTACCAAATTGATAATTTAGTCGATTTCCAGGGTAGTACATTTAAACCTGTCAATGTTAATGAATCAACCATCAGAGGTATAGAAGCTGACTATAGCTATCAGTACAACAACTTTAATCTTAATATTAATGCCACTGTACAGGATGCCAATAATGATGAAACGGATACGCCATTGTTACGTAGGCCCGATAATAAAATGAACATCAGTGTTGATAAGTTTTTCAATAAGTTTTCTATTGGTTCCAGTATTCGTTATGCTTCTAAAAATCCTGATTTTGGTGTTAAACTGGATGGATATACCGTCATTGATTTACGTGCAGCATATGCATTGAATAATCATTGGAAAGTGGCTGTAAAAATTGAAAATGCAGCCGATGAAAATTACCAGGTAGTCTCAGGTTTCAATACCGCAGGTGCCTCAGGCTACTTAACCATAGAGTGGCAGCAGTAAACTTAATATAATTTTGTCATATACCCTAAAAGGGCTACTCGTTTGTAGCCTTTTTATTATTTATTAGCCTGCTAGGGATGGCAACTGAACAGACATCAATATAATCATGTTGATGTAAAAACCACTCCCCTCTTCGGTTTTTTCTGGATGCAATTAAGGCTCTAAAACTATCAGAATCTGTTTTCATTATCTGCAAAGGTAATTGCTGTTGCCCCTTGACATCACTGCCGACCTGAATGCTGATAATCTTGTTTTTGCCCGACATGTTGACTGGCCCGCTTAAGTTGGTGCTGCGCTGTAAAGCCTGTATATGTTCCATGCCTGCAATCACTCTACCAAAAACGGTGGTGTTTCGATCCAAGTATCTTTGTGCTGAGCCTATGACTATGTATAGTTCTGTGCCACCACTGTTGGCTTCATTGGCTCTTCCCATGGCAAATGCTCCATAACAGTGAAGCAACCAATTGGTTTTTTTGTCTTTGCTGCGCCCAGCAGCATAACCACCAACATAGCCGACTTCATCAGCATATCCGTCAAAGCCATTTAATGGAGTAAAGGCAAAAGGTATTTCACTTGCTATAGTAAATTCGGCATCAATGGTGAGCTTCCCTGTATATGTTTTGGTGGATGATTCGGCCTGTGATTTATCGGTTTCACTCAGCTCTACTGGGCCGCCTTGGGCAACAAAACCATCAATGACACGATAGAAACTGGTATTATTAAAAACCCCTGCCCTAACTAATGCCTTGGTGTTACTGACATGATTTGGGGCAAATTGTGTAGCCATTTCTACCACCACTATGCCAGTTTCCAGAGTGATATACAGGCTTTGTTCTAAATTGATAGGGCGCCAGGCTGAATCAGGTGCTTTGGCAATAATTTCATAAGGTGTTTTGCTGTTTTTGGTCAGACCGCTTGGGCTTAAGGTGAGACCAATACTAACAAATATTAGCAGTAGTAAATTCAGCGCGCTGTCGAGACTCAATACTTTGTTAAATAAAATTTTCATTGCTACCTCTTTGCTTAAAGTTTAGTAATATGAGTATTGTGTAATTACAACTTCTCTAGCATCTCAAACATTTTCTGTTGAAGTTTCTGTAAACCCTTTAAAGGTCTAACCATAACTTTGAATTCGATGATTTTACCCTCATTATTACACTCTATAATATCCACACCATTTATCACGATGCCATCAATCTCCGTCTCAAACTCTAAAACCGCCTGATTATCCTGTAACACCTGACGCTTATATTTAAAGCCATGTTTTAGCAACACATAAAAAGCAGCACTTAAATACATGGAGGTCAATTTTTTGCCCTTTTGAGGTGTGTGCAATACTGGGGAGTGAAAAACCACATCTTCAGCCAGTATGTCTTTAAGAAGATCTGGGCTTTGTCCTTTAAGTATTTCGTGCCATTGTTTGACTGTTTTGTTTATTATCATATTTATTGGTGTCCTATGTGTTATAGGATTAATATATTATAGAATACTGTCGTTGTCTATCTCTGATGCCTGTAATACTGTTTTGGGAATTTCTTTTTTCACTTTTACGCCCAAATCTAATAATCGTTGGGCTTGATTGACTAGATTGCCTTTGCCTCTGGTTAATTTATTTAAAGCATCATGATAAGTTGCCTGGGTGCTATCAATCTGCTTACCTAGCTTTTCTATGTCTTCAATAAAACCTCTAAATTTGTCGTAAATGTTTCCTGCTCTATCTGCAATCTCTCTGGCATTTTGGTTTTGTTTTTCATATCGCCACAGATTTTCAATGGTCTTTAAGGTTGCCAGCAAGGTTGTTGGTGTGACGATGATTATCTTACGACTAAAGGCATCGGTAAATAGTTGTTCACTGTGTCCAAAAGCGGCCATAAATGCTGGTTCTATCGGAATAAACATCAGGACAAAATCTAAAGTTTTAATACCTTTAAGGCTGGAATAATCTTTGTCACTTAATGTTTTAATATGATTGGCGATTGAACTAACATGTTCGGCTAAGGCCTGTTTTTTTAGCTCTTTTGAGGTTGCAGAAGAATATTTTTCATAAGCCAGCAACGATACTTTCGAGTCAACAATGATGTCATTATTTTGGGGTAAATGAATAATAACATCAGGTTTAAGAACTTTGTTCTCACCATCCCTAAAACCACCCTGAACCTCGTATTCATGACCTTTACGTAAACCAGACTGCTCCAGTACACGCTCCAGAATTAATTCACCCCAGGATCCCTGTAGCTTATTATCGCCTTTTAATGCTCTGGTTAGATTTATCGCATCTTTGTTCAGTTGTTGGTTTAGCTCTCGCAAGTTTTTGACTTCTGTTAACAAGGATGCTCGTTGTTTACTTTCATTATAATAAACATCATCAATTTTTTTCTTAAATTCATTTAATTGTTGGTTAAAAGGGTTAAGAATGGCATCTAACTTTTGTTTGTTTTGTTGTGAAAATTTTCTGTCCTTTTCATCAAAAATTTCACTGACTAGTGTTCTGAATTGGTTTTTTAACTCAAACTTTGTTTCATTGAGTAAAGCTAACTTTTCCTCAGCTGCTTTTTGCTGTAGTGTATTTGACGTTTGTAGTTGAGCAATTAGTGTCTTGGATTCACCATTTTCTAAAGCTGAGGCTGCTATTTGTTGTTTTAACCTGGATATTTCATCTAGCATTTCCTTGTTTCTAGTAAGCTGTTGCCTGCAAACAGCGATATCAGTGCTTAAAATTTTATTTTTTTCCAAAAGTTGGGCATTATCTTCTTCTAGCTTTTTACTTTTTTTATGGAGTTTTACATAATACTCCTGTAATTTTTCTAGCTTTTGTTGGCAAAGCATTAAATCTGAAGTCAGTCGGGATTTATTGTTTTCGATAATCAGCTTTAACTTGGATTGCATTAATAACCAGTAAACAAAAATACCAAGAAAAAAGGCAGCAAGAAAGCCCAAAATTTGTAGATGAGTTATATTCATAATATCTATAAATTTAGAGGCTTAATCCACACTTGCTGCGATAGTTCGAAGAATGGAGATAGGTTGTTTATAAACAGACCAAAACTCGCACAGCATTCATCTGAATTTTTGCTTCTGATAAGGCTTTTAGAGTCAGTTGTTTTTGAGTTTGTAAATGTTCAATTTCTTCACATCTGATATTATCATTAATTTTGCTTAAATTTTGCAGCCTGATGATTTCACCGTCCAACTCTTTTTCTGCCAATTCCTGTGCCTGTTTGATGAGTTCAGGTAAAATTCTTTCAGCCTTATTTTCAATGGCAGTAATGATTTTTTTCATTTCTGCCACCTTCATCTTAATTACCTGTAAGGCAACGTTTAATGGTACTGATGAATGGTTATTATGAATAAACTGTATAGTTAATGCCTTTGTTCTATCCATAAGTTTTTCATCTGCTATCAAGCGGATTGAATCAGCTGGTATGTATCGTGACAACTGCAAGCTTGCATCAGCTGGAGCATGTAGATTTAACAAAGATTCTATCATGACTGTTGATGGTGGTAACCCAGTGTTTTGAAGGGCAATAAGGCTGGCATTGCCTTTTTCTCCAGAGGCAATCATCTCTATTGCTTCAACTACCATGGGATGTTCCCATGTAATGTAATGCAGGTTTTCATTTGATAATGCCGTGTCTCTATCAAAGGTGATACTCATACCATCTTCTATTAAACCAGGAAAATGTGAATGTTGAGATTCACCAGGTTTAATTAGCTCTACATTTCTGCGTAGTTCTTCATAGTCAACACCATAACGATCAAACATTCTGTGCATAAAGCGCTGACAACTGGTGTCATCCTGCATTTCGGCATCCTGCATTATTTTGTCTGCAACAAATGGTCTACAGGAGTTATACTCTAACAGGCGATCTCGGCCTTTCTGGAATTTTTGATTAGCCTCTTGAGTTAATTCCTGAGTTGTTTCTATAAAGGAGGCAAAATCTTCTTCGCTTACCTCTTTGCCTATATATTCTATTAGCTGTGACTTTTGCTGATTGAAAATGGAATAGGCAGCGGGGCAAGTTTTTGCAAAGACATTTAAACCCTGATGAAACCACTTAAATAATTTTTCAGAGGCAGTACCTTTTAAATAAGGCACATGAATATGAATGGTGTTTTCCTGTCCGATTCTATCTAATCGTCCAATTCTCTGTTCCAGTAAATCAGGATTAAAAGGTAAATCAAAAAAGATAACGTGATGAGAAAACTGAAAATTTCGTCCCTCAGACCCAATTTCCGAGCATAATAGTATTTGTGTGCCTTTTTCCTGATCGGCAAACCAGGCCGCGGCTTTATCTCGCTCAATAAGACTTAAGTCTTCATGAAAAACAGCAGCGTGAATACCCTGTTTTACCCTTAAACTTTCAGCAATATCCAAAACTGTTTTTTTACTGGCGGCAATTAATAATATTTTTTTAGAGTCATAGTTTGTTATTTTTTCCACCAGCCATGGTATACGAGGATCAATTTTGGTCCAGTTATCAAAATTCTTAATGAGCTCAGGGGTTAATTGCAATTGTAGCTCTTGTTCTGTCGCATCATCATAAGGGTTTTCCAAACTATCTTTATGCACTTTTCTCTTAGGGAAACCCTTAACCGCAGACCTTGTGTTTCTAAACAATAATCTGCCTGTACCATGTTGATCTAGTAATTGTTCCGTTAACTGTTGTTTTATAGCTAGTTTTTCATCATTTTCATAGTTGTCTTCAAACAGGCCTTGAATTAATTCCAGATCCTTCTCAAGACTAAACATCTTGGCGGTATTTTTAGCGCCAGTTTTGGTCATATTTTTTTCAGAACGCAATACATCAATGGCATTGACAATACTCTGATAATTTTGTTCCTGTTCAAGAAAATTACTAAAACTATTAAAGCGACTGGCATCTAATAATCTCAGTCTGGCAAAATGGCTTTCTTTGCCCAATTGTTCTGGTGTTGCGGTTAATAACAGGACACCCTTAATTTTATTGGCAAGACCTTCAATCAGGCTATATTCTTCACTGACTTCATTTTTTGACCATTGAAGATGATGTGCTTCATCCACGACTAGCAAATCCCACTGTGTCTGCAAAACCTGTTGGGCTCGTGTATGATTTTTTAATAAATACTGCAAAGGAATAATGGCCAGCTGACTGCTTTCGAAAGGTGTTTCATAGCGCGATGATTCTTCTATGCCATGACACAACTCCTCATTATAAACACTAAAATGTAGGTTAAAACGTCTCAGCATTTCTACCATCCACTGGTGGGTTAAACTTTCTGGCACAATGACCAAAATTCGCTTGGAACGATTTTTGAGCAATTGTTGATGGATAATTAATCCTGCTTCTATAGTTTTCCCCAGTCCGACTTCATCAGCCAGTAAAACCCTGGGGGCAAAACGTTTAGCAACAGACTGAGTAATATAAAGCTGATGTTTTAACAAAGATGTCCTGCAACCTAACAATCCATATAAGGGGTTTTGCTGTAATTCATTTCGTTTAGTTATCGCAAGCTGACGTAGGTTAAACCATTTGTTGGAATCAAGATGGCCAGAGAACATTCTTTCAGCAGGTCTATCAAGCTTAATACTATCTGCCACCTCAGTTTCTGGCAGCAGGACATCATCGCCATTATCATCTATGCCTTGATAAATAGCCAAGCCGTTTAATTGCTGAATAGTCTCAATTTTTAGATTCCAGCCTGCTCTAGCGGGGATTTTATCGCCAACTTCAAAGAGAATACGAGAAATAGGGGCATTATCCTTTGCATAAATCCTGCTTTCATTAGCAGCATCAAAAATCAACTTCACCATTCTATGGTTGGTTTCTTCAACACGCCCAAGGCCTAATTCTTGTTCCGTCTGGCTGATAAATCGTTGTCCCTTGATAAACTCAAATTCTTTTTTCATGCAGTATTTCGAATGATATATTTTAAACGTGCTTATCATATCCTAATAAATAATTCATTCCAGTTATTCGCCAGATAAATTTAAAAAATGTAACAGCTTACTCCTCTGGTCATTACCGCTAAGGCGCTAGCCTCACAAAAATGACAGATTATTTTCACTAAACCTAGTAACTATTTCAAACAGATTCCTGTCTTCGCAGCAATGACAGGCTGAGTAGACAAATGGATTTGGTTTTGTTGATTGCTTTCAATCATACAAGTTACAAAAAAATAAAGAAGTTTTTGGAAATCAGAAAAGCTCCAATCTAATTGCGTCAAATTAAAAGGTATTGTGAGTAGGAAGTTTTTTTAAACTCAAACAGCTTTAGATAGACTTTACATCGCCCAATCTCAATCTATCAATGGTATTGATAATATAGTCTTTGCTATAGTCACTTATTCGATCTTGCCAAAGTTTTTCTTGACCGTCTTTAAAAGAATCAAAATTAGATCGGTTTTTTGTAGCCACACAAAATATGGTATCAGGCGATATATAGCACTAATGCACTCATAATAGGTTGTTCTGATTTACAGGAAACATATGTTTGATTGAAGAAGGCATGCATACATTGGAGCATGCCGTCTTCAAGGTACCACTTACTAATTGTAAATAACTATATCTGTTATAGTTGAGTAAGCCTTTAATGGATCTGTATTAAATGAAGCTAAGGTAGTTAATTTGTTTTCAAGAGCAATTAGAACAAGGTTTTCAACGTGCTTAGGAACAACAACGGTAATGGGGTCTCCTTTGCCATTAATGTAAAAATTTGCAATAATTTCGTTATATGCTGTGCCTACGCAACCTATCGTTCCCCAGTCTCTAGATCCAGACTCGTTGTTTTGCACGGAGCTATTTACCTGTGGCAGAATGTTTTTTTGATTTTTCATGATTAACCTCTAAATGAATTAAAAAATTGATGTGTTTTAAACACACTGTTATGGTAACTTTAACTTAATAATTTTGGTATTACATGTTATTACACGCAAAGCTTTATGCCTCCTTGTTAAACTATAATTTCACCTATTATATAAAAATATAATAGTGGCAAAATAGGAGAGAACCTAGGTGTATAAAAAGGAAATTATTAACCATGCCCGGAGGGCAAATGATAGAGACTCCACATGTAAGGAAGAAAATTTGCCAATAGGGCTTAACTTAGTGCCATTTTGTTAACAGGACTGAAGTGATATATTCTATATATTCCCCCAAAAGAAGGCTGTCATAATTACAAAGGTAAATATGATAATCACCATTTAATAATCACTCAAAACAAGACTGTGGATCGACAGCTTCTTGTCCTTTTATAATTTGGCTTTTGTGATTCATTTCTGCCTGTTTTGTGATACCTGCAATTTCACCGTGTTCGCGTTCTATTGGACTACTTATTCTATAAAATTCTAAATTGAAGTTATGATCTAATGAGTTAGAGGATGGTCTAATTATTTTCCCTAAACATTCATATGTTTTTTTAAAACTTTCTTGTGCTTGTTTAGCACTTAAATAGTCTTTTTTATTTTCTGATGACTCTAATAAGCTAATT
>JAESTH010000102.1 GCA_016763695.1 Alcanivoracaceae bacterium | reverse complement strand
CTCTTGTGGCTATTGATTAATCAATTTGAGTAGGGACTTGCTCTAATCATAATTGCCTCCTTTTTTAGTATGTTTTAAATTTTTAGTCTGTATTTTATTTATTTAAGATATGTTAGTTTTATATAAACAAAACATACTTTAAATAATGCATTTTTCATCACCATTTTTTCTTACGGTTTTTTTTATTTTCTTACGGGATTTTAGCAATTCAATATTTACTTTATTTATCAGTCACTTATAACTAATAAATTTTTAAATTAATTTGAAACTAAGTGTGTTTGACTAATATTTATACCTATCACCAATTGACTTATTATTTGATTTTTTAGTATATGACTAAAATCAATCTTGAAATTAAGTGTTAATGACTGACTAAGCAATTAATTTAGCTACAATAGTAGTGAGTTTGGAATATTATCTTCTGTTGGTAGGGGTGAAGACAGTTATAAAGGTGCTAGTAACATAGTATCCCCCCCAGCTTTCCATGAATAAATTTTTTCGTGTTATGTAATATATGAGACAGGCATCTTGTATGAATTTTCCTACAAGAAAATCAGCATTATGCCACTGTTATATTTTGGTGAAATAGGTAAAATTATGGCTTTACAAGGAAAAAATAATGACATTAGCACGAAAGTATCAAATACCACTTGTAGACACACCTTTTTATCATGTGATGACAAGATGTGTACGAACAGCCTCCTGTGCGCCTTTGTCTCCAATAGAACAAGCATATATTTCTAGTGTTTTGATAGAAGGTAGTTGTGAAAATAAATCAAATGAGTCCGTATTAAGAGAAAAATTATTTCTTGCCCCTTGGTTTTTATTTTGTTTTACTTTATTGTTTTTTAAATTATAAAGAGAGCCAAAGTTGATATGATTAATACTATCGGGCAAATCAAGAACCTCTTTGGGTATGGCCTCAAGACCGCAGTTGCCCAAGTCTAGAAATGTGGCTTTGTTTTTGATGGCTTATTTTATTAGGTCTGATACAAGTTTATTCATATTGTTTTAGTGGCGCCAAATTATTGTTTAATAGATTACTTACACAAGTATAGCACAGAGTTGTAAGATGGGCCCTGCCCATCATTTTTGGTTTATTAAGTTTTTGAAGTTTAAATTTACATCAGTGATGGGCAAGGCCAATCTTACGGGTGTTTAATATCGACTTACTTATTTAGATAAATCAAAACATCTTGTTTTTTATGGTATTTGTCTAACCATGTTTTGAAGGTTTTGATTTGTTCGAAATCGTTTTCAAAGTGTTCTTTATCTCTATTTTGTTGATTTTCTTCAGCTATTTCAGTTTGTATGTTTTTTTGCCATGCTTCGGTGAATATTTTTGGCAGTTTATCCAGTACCTGCAAATGTTTTAATAGTTGCCATTCACCAGAGTCCAGCCAGGTTTCATAACATCTGTTGCATATATCCAACCTATTCTCGCTTTGAGCTGATATTCGGTATTTGGTCATGAGACCTGAGCATTTGGGGCACAGCAATGCTTGGCTCGTTTCATCTAATTTAAATTCTATACAGGCATCAATTATCGTTGTTGAGTGTTGTTCTGCCCATTGTAGATACTGTAACATGGGTAATAATGAGCCTTGACAGTTATCACAGGCAAAAGCCAATAAACCGTTTTCAAGTTTTTTTGGTTTTAATCTATAGCCATTACATTTTGGACAATTCATTGTTTTCTCCTTATTTTTTTTTCTTTGTAGTAACTTTGGTATTACTATTTTTTCTGGCAATCGTAAGATGAGCCCCACCCATCAGCTTTTAATGATGGGCGGGGCTCATCTTACGTCTTCTTACTGACTTTTTTCTTCGTAACTCTTTTTGTCTTGCTGTTTTTACTGGTCACAGTTCTGGTCGATTTCTGTTTGGTTAAATTTTGCAGTTTTTCACTTAAGCGTGTGACTTTTTCCAGTACTTCCATATTGATGTCCAATTTTTTATTGAGGGTTACTACTATGGGTACGAATGATGTGACCATTGTCTCGGATAGTGAAGTTAATGCTGCACCCAGGTTGGGTAGTGGGGTATTGACTACATTGACATCTAAACTCAGTTTTTCTATGGCTGCTGTAATGGAACTTATTTGTTGTTCAGAACTGGCTTGAGCTAGATTGCTGTCTTTGCTTAAGGCTGAGGTTAAGTTATCCAAATTGTTTTTTAGGCCAGAAATCTGACTGGCAATTTTGGTGGCGCCATCTGTATCATCACCAGCTAGGGAGTTGCGGATTTTGAACTCGGCTTTGATTTCACTCCAGCGTGTGGCTTCATCTGCATCTAGGGTGCCGCGTAATTCTTTTAGTTTTAACAGGTTTTCTTCGGCACCTGTGGTCAGTAATTGTGCTTCACCAACATAATGGTCATCAATCAATTGCTGTAGTTCTTTCTCGTCCATAATGGCGACTATTTTTTCTGCCAATTTGTTCATGTTACGGTAACTACCCTGTAGTTTGAACGGCGGTTCTTCCCGGTATTTATCATCCATGGCAGCGGAGCGGATATACTCCTGGTTTACGGTTAAGATCACCTGCTGGACTTTAAACAGGGCTTTTAATACGGTGGTGATTTCGCTAATTTCACTGGCTGAATAGCTGTGGCTTAGGTCTGATGAAGGCACTTGTTTGCCATGTGCCATGTCCATCAGTAAATATAAGTCGTTTAAATCACGCAGTGCCAATGGTGCCAATACTTTGTTGGAGGTCATGGAGTTTTCTATATAACTCATGGAAAATATCTGTTGTTGACCGCTTAGCACGTCACCCAGATTGTAAACATCGGCACGATTAGCTAACATGTCAGGAATTTTGAACACTTCACCTGATTCTGTGTAAGGGTTTCCTGCCATGATGACGCAGAATTTTTTGCCACGTAGGTCATAGGTCTTGCTGACTCCTTTCCAGACGCCTTCGATGCGGCGTGTGCCGTCACATAAGGAGATAAATTTTTGCAGAAATTCAGGGTGCGTGTGTTGAATATCATCCAAATAGAGCATGGCATTGTTGCCCATTTCCAGAGCCAGATTGAGTTTTTCTAACTCTTGTTTGGCGGTGGCATTGGGTGCGTTCGCAGGATCCAGTGACTTAACATCATGCCCCAATGATGGGCAGTTGATTTTCATAAAGTTTAAACCCAGTCTATTGGCAATATATTCCATCAGGGTGGTTTTACCATAACCCGGGGGTGAAATCAGCAGCAATAAGCCCATCAAGTCACTGCGCCTATCCTGACCCAGTGCACCCATTTGTTTAGCCAGGTTATCGCCAATGATGGGCAGGTAGGATTCGTTGATTAGTTTATTGCGCACAAAGGATGATAGCGGACGTGCCTTGAATGAATGCAGATTCATGCTGGCTTTTTGCTGGCTCATGATCTGGGCTTTTATCTGTTTGAACTCGGTGTATTGTGGCTTTATCTGCTCAGTATAATGCTCCAGCCTTTGTATAAATTCATCAAATTCAAAGTCCAGTTTTCGGTTGTTGATAGAGCGGTGATCGCCTAGCAATTGATCGACCTGACAACGTGTGGAGATTGGGTTGTGGTTAAAACATTTGTGCTGTTGTAATAATACATTAACAATGGCTTCATTGAGGTAGCGACTGATGGCCTTATTATCTGAATTGTCAATAAGCCCCTTAAACCAATAGCCTACGAATTGCCATTGTGCTTTGACTGAACCTTTTAAGTCCGCCAGTGTGGCATGAAATGATGGTGTTTCGGCATTGGCATCTAAATGGGTGTGTAACTGTTCTACCAATAATGCCGCCTTGCTTGAGGTTGCAAATTCACTGTTGCCAGTGATCAGGTGCTCCAGTAAATATTCAGCAGCCTTGTTGAGTAGCAGCTCGGTAAATTCCATTTGTGCCCCTTGAAAATAGGTGTGCATGTCCTCTTTAAAAGACTGGCTTAAATCTGTATACATTTGTGTGCTTGAAAAAGCCTCTTTGATTTTTTTGGCCGTGGTTGCCTGTTTGATACAGTTGTGCTTGTAGGCTTTATCGTTGTTGCTTACCCAATAGTATGTAGCAATGGCACGTGCTGCTGGGGTGAATTTCAATAAGGGGGTGTGCTGGTATTTT
>JAESTH010000101.1 GCA_016763695.1 Alcanivoracaceae bacterium | reverse complement strand
GGGGTAAGTTGTCTAGATTTAACGATAGACCACTGGAACTGTTATTACTGGAAGCATCCAAATCTAATTTGGTTTGACCACCTGTCATCAATAGGTAGACTTCTGCCAAAATTTGCGAATCCAGTAATGCTCCATGCAGTGTTCTGTGATCATTGATAACCCCATATCTTCTACAGAGGGCGTCTAGATTATTTTTAGCCCCAGGGTGTTTGTTTCTGGCATAATCCAAGGAGTCTGTAATCACACAGATATCTTCTATTTTTAGATCTTTACCACACAGCATAAACTCATTGTTGATAAATCCCACATCAAATGAGGCATTGTGAATAACCAGCTCAGCGCCTTTTACATAGTCAATAAATTCATCAACTATTCTACTGAAGGCGGGTTTATCGCGCAAAAACTCGGTGGTAATACCATGTACCTCTAGAGCACCTTTATCACTTTCTCTTTCGGGATTGACATACTGTTGATACTGACTGCCCGTTATTTCACGGTTTGCAACTTCTACAGCACCAATTTCAAGTATTCGATGACCCAGCTTAAATTCAAAACCAGTGGTTTCTGTATCCAACATGATTTGCCTGGTTGGCGATGCTTTCAAAGAACTATTCATTGATTCTGGTCTCTGGTTTGTTCTGCCTGTAACCTGGCCAATTGATCAACCCGTTCATTTTCTTCATGACCATTATGAGCTTTAACCCAGTGCCAGTCAATTTTATGCGACTGTGCCTGTTCATCAAGTAAAACCCATAAGTCTTTGTTTAAAACTGGCTTTTTATCTGATTTCTTCCAGCTTCTGGTTTTCCAACCTGGTAGCCATTTAGTGTATCCATCCATGACATATTTAGAATCAGTATATAACTCCACAGCGCAAGGTTTGGTTAATGCTTTTAGTCCTTCTATCACAGCCATCAATTCCATTTGATTATTGGTGGTGTCAGCTTGTCCACCACTGAACATTTTTTCGGTTTTATTGTAACGTAATAACGCAGCCCAACCACCTGGACCAGGATTATTCAGGCAGGAACCATCGGTGTACATTTGTATTTTTGCTTTTGGCATTTAGCTTTCTTTTAATTAATCGAGTTATTATAAATTAAGAGTCTAAAAAGATGAATTTTAATTTTAAGTAACGTATGATTAGCCATCATTAATTCAATCTAATCTTTATAGGGGACAACTATGGGTTTACTTGAGGGCAAAAAAGCCTTAATCGTTGGCGTTGCCAGCAATCGTTCAATTGCTTGGTCAATTGCAGAATGTTTTCATCGTGAAGGAGCAGAAATTGCTTATACTTATCAGAATGAAAAACTATTAAAACGAGTTGAAAAAATTGCAGCCATTACTAATTCAAGCATCATGATACCTTGTGATGTAGTCAGTGATGAAGAGATAGACAATGTCTTTACTGAATTGGCTAAACATTGGGATGGTGTTGATATTATTATTCATTCAGTTGGTTTTGCACCACGGGAATTATTACAGGGTGATTATCTACAAAACTTAACTCGTGAAGGCTATCAAACTGCCATGGATATCAGCTCTTACTCATTTGCGGCACTTGCCAAAGCTGGTAGAAAAATGATGCAAGGCCGCAAAGGTTCTATGTTAACACTGAGTTATCTTGGCGCAGTTAAAGCCATGAGCAACTACAATGTTATGGGGGTTGCTAAAGCCGCATTAGAGGCAAATGTCAGATATATGGCCTATTCTTTAGGCGCTGATGGCATCAGGGTTAACGCAATATCTGCAGGCCCGATCAAAACATTGGCTGCATCAGGCATTGGTAATTTCAAAAAGATGCTGGATCATGTTGCGGAGAAATCACCGCTAAGAACCACCGTTTCTCAGGAAGATGTTGGTAACACGGCAACTTTTTTATGCTCAGACTGGGCAAAAGGTATTACTGGTGAAATAACCTATGTTGATGCTGGTTACAATATTATGGGTATGACTGGACTGGATAACGATTAAATTTGAATCTAACCAGCTAAAGGGCATATAAAGATATGCCCTTTAGCACCATGCTTACATTAATAAAATCCAGCCATATTTAAAGACCGACCACCACCTGCTCTTGGATCTCCAATACTTTGCAAGGCATATTCAATTTCATATTCACCTGGCATTGGTAATAAAATCAGTTTAATTTCCCATTTATGGTTTTTATGAATATATATTGAGCCAGAAACATAGATGACATTTGAGCGACTATTAACCTGCCCAACGATTATTTGTGGATTATCTGTAATAAACACCACTTCGATTTCACCAAGGTCTCTTTTATGGGCTTCAATAGCTTAAGCTCTTTAGTCACAATCTTTCCTATGATTCTTTCTGGCACTCTGTTTTTAAATTCTATGTGGCTAAAATCAAGCTTAAGATACCCTGACATTTCTCCATGATTAAAGTTTATAAATTTATCGATTAATGCCCAGTCAATCGTTCCAGAGACATCGTTAAGAAGATCAGATGAGGCCGTTTTTATATATTTCCCATTGAAATCATATAATTCATCTTTCAATTTTAAATCCAAAGTTATCTCATTATAAGAGCTTGGATACAGCAACCAATTGACTTGACCTATATCCATACCTAAATATTTAACATGCTGTGCAGAACCTTTAACTAAAGAACCACTCAACTGCTCCAGTTTTATGGGCCTGATATTTTTTGTTATGTACGAATATTATAGTTTCAATGGTATTATGCTAATGGTAATGGTTAATACTATCGACAATATTATTAAGTATTTTATTATCCTTATTAATTTCATTTATTTTCTTCTAGGGTTATTCTGGCATTGCAGAGTCCATTACTTCTATCTGTCAGGTGTATATCCACTTCTGATATTTTCACATTATAATTCACTTCTAATGGCTGCATCCACTTTGCCAATTCATCAAACACGATTGATTCAAAAGTAAGTATAACTGTTTTATTATCTTTTGGTTCTGATCGAGTCACAAATTGAGTCAATTGTTTTTTAGCCAATTGCTCATCAATCCATGAGATAAATGGTTTATTTAAATCTCTATGGAAATTAACCGCATTTATTTTTTGTTTCTCAAGCATTTTTCTGGATGATTGCATTTGCTTGTATTGATCTTGCAACTCATATTTCTGTTTACTTTTTAATTCTATCGATTGAGTTATGGGTTGATAAATAAATACCCAGAATAGAGCAATTGTAACTATGATTGAACCAAATTTAATTAATTTTTTTTCTTGTGATGATAAACTATTAAACCATTGCATTATAATTGCTCCATGGTAATGACAGAACTGATGCCATCTTTACTTGCATCTCTTGTTCCTGTTTTTATTCGCATTGACAGGACATTCTTTTCCAGGCTTGACTGAAATTGATTCAATAGATTAACATTTTGGGCAAGTAATTTTACTTCTAGCTTGGTATTTCTTTGGCGCAGTGACTGTACCTGAATTGTTGGATGCTGATCTAATGTCTGCCCTAAATAGCTTAATGCTTTTATGAAGCCCACTCCACCAGAAACCGACTGTTGGTTTTTTGATAGTTTTAACCGGGATTGTATTGCTGAGTATGGGTCATTTATTTCTGTTTGACTGGCATTCGGAATCAGTTCAATTAATAGAGCCGATTGACTATCCTTGATTGTATTAATTTCAGAACTAAGCTTCCACAGCTGAAATAAATTGATAAATAACCAACTACCCATTAAAAAGATAGAAAGTACAATTAATTTTTTCCAGGGGTTTACTGATTTTTTGGCATCAATATCCTGTTGATAGTCACCCTGAAATAAATTGATCACTTTTGCGGAAGTCATATTAGCAATCAATGTTTTTGCCTGTAACAGTGTTGTATCCTGTCTGTTCAGTGTAATACTGGAATTATCTACAAGTTTTAATTTATTTTGTGAATAAACAACCTGTTTTGTATTTTTTGATAATTTCAGATAATCTCCGATCAGCTTTCTTCTGATAGTGGAACCCGTATAGCCATCACGAATAATCACATAATCTTCGAGTATGCAAAAAGAAGTGAAATTTTCAATACTTGGAATGGTATAAATTTCTGAATATAATTGAGTACATTTCAAGTCAGCATCATTAATCTGATTTATTATCTCATACATTATGTCTTTGTTGACAATAGACACTATAAACTGCTGCTCAGATTTTTGCCTATAGGCAAAATGATTGTCATCGATATCATTAGCCAACTCTTCCTCAAGCGCATAAGGCATTGATTGACGTATGACTTCTTCATTTTTACTGGGAATTTTAACTTCAGTATTAAGTATATTGTTTGATGACAGAATAAGAGTAAGACTTTGGTTTTTCTGTACTTTTATATCTGACCATGATGAAATTTTGCTCTTTTTGGCAATATTTTCACTGGCATTATAATTTAATTGAAATTCTGGAATTAATTTTTCATTAATTCTCACAATTACGTATTCAGACATGTAGATTATTATTGTTTAATTTTTTTATTATACCCTAATCTTCCCATATAAATACAAGATAGAGTAGAACTAAATGCTTTCACGTAAATTTTATAAAGCGTGGACTGATCTTCACTGGGGATTTATGTATTCCGTAATAGACAAAAACCCCCTAACAGTATTTCATTGTTAGGGGGTTGATTTTATTTATGATCCTTTTCTATATTTTGGCATTAACCAATAGGCCAAAGATGGCAGTATAAGTAACGCACCTAACATATTTAAAACAAACATAAATGCTAATAATACGCCCATGTCTGCCTGAAATTGTAAGTCACTAAACATCCAGGTACCTACTCCAACAGCTAATGTTACTGCGGTGAAAAATACCGCCTTGCCAGTTAATCTTAATGTTTCGTAATAGGCATCATGTAGATTTTTACCCTGTTTTAGGAACTCCTGCATTTTACTGAATATATAAATTCCGTAATCAACTCCAATTCCCACACCCAAGGCGACTACTGGTAAAGTATTCACTTTTAAACCTATGCCCATAAATGCCATTAATGCGTATGCTAAAAATGAAACCAGGGCCAAAGGTATAACGATTGCAAGTGTTCCTAACAAAGTTCTGAAGGTTAATAAACACAATATGATAATTGCCGCATAGACTAATATCAACATTGGCATCTGCGCAGCTTTAACCACATCATTTGTGGCTGCCATCACACCGACATTACCAGTTGCTAATCTGAATCTGACTTCCCCTTCTGCCAACTCATCTAATTTTGTTAGTTTTGCTGGATTATTCAACACATATGATGCCACTTCATCAGCCAGATATTCTACCGCTTTGCTATCATTAACATCCATATTGTAAACAGCATCTGCAATCCGATTGAATTTCTCAGCGGACTCAGAACCCAGTTTCCCAGCCTTCTCAATCAGGCTTTGTATAGCAGTTTTATTAGTGCTATCAAAAGCATATATAGCACTGACCAATTGAGTTATGTCTTTGTCAATAACTGGTGGATATTTTTCCCTAAAGTCATTCACCGCTGCTACCACAGTACTGATAGTTGAAGCTTTATGATCTTCAGTAAAGATCATAATAGGCATTGTGCTGCAATCTTTATTTAATAAACCAGTATCAGTTTCTATACTTGATAAGCTCTGGCGCATGATAAACTTGTTTCTGGATAAAGCTTTCCATTTGGGGTTACCTTCATTCCAGCCTGCTGTAATGATTTTGGCATACTGAGACAATGTTATCACTTTTTGCACTCCAGGTACATTCTCCATATGCCAGGCAAATCTGTCGATTTGCTCCATGGCTTTATAACTTTCAGTACAGGCATTGGCACTTGATTCAGCAATTACACTGATCATATCTACACCCAATGAAAACTGTGAACTGATGGTTTTTGCATCGGTATTATATTTTGCGTCCGGACGCAATTCTGGTACACCTGTTTGAGAATCTCCAATTTGCATTTCTTGTGATTTTATATAACCAAATGCAAATAAACCAATCAATACTAGCACAGATAAACCCGCTAAAGGATTTTTTGCAAAACCTGCAATTGCTTTCCAGAATTTTGAATCGGTATTTTTTTTATTTAAACACCTATGACAAAATTTACCAAAATTTGAGGTATTAATGGTTGATAATAATATCGGCATTAACACTAGATTTGTGATAATAATCAAAGCCACACCAATGGTTGCCGTGATTGCCAATTCCTGAATGATGCGAATATCAATAAAATAAATGGTTGCAAACCCTATGGTGTCACTAAGCAATGCAATAATGCCAGGAGCCAATAAAACCGCAAAGGTATATTTCGCTGCCACCTCACCATCCCAGTTATTTTTTACGTGTGTTACAATGTTATCAGTCCAGGTGGATATCATTTGTACGCCATGACTGACCCCAATCGCAAAAATCAAAAATGGGGTCAATATATTCATCGGATCAATTCCAAAGCCCAGTAATTTAAGGGTTCCAAGCTGCCAAACAACCGCAACAATTGAACAGATCAATGGGAATATTGTTAATTTTACATTACCCGAATACCAGTAAAGTAATATTGCAGTTATTAATAATGCGACGGCAAAGAAATACAGTACTGACTTTGCTCCATTTGATATATCTCCAACAATTTTTGCAAAACCGATAACATGTAATACCTGTTCATTGGCTTTTTCATGTTTTAATCTGATTTCTTCCAATTGCTGTGCTACATCTTGATAATTAATTTTTTCATGTGATACGGGGTCTTCTTCCAGCAATTCTGCCCATACCATTGCACCATTAAAATTTTCCGCAACCAAGCGTCCAACGACACCTGCTTTTACGATATTGCTTTTAACCACCTCAAACATATCAGGTGTAGCTACAAAATCTGAAGGTATAACATTACCACCAGCAAAACCATCTTCAACAACTTCAACAAATCTTACATTTGGCGTAAAAATTGATGTAACGCTGGCCGGGCTTACTCCTTTGATTGAAAACACATCATCCGTAACAGCTTCGAGTGTTTTAAAGAAGCTGGGGTTAAACATATCACCATCTTTTGTCATAACAGCAATCAGAAGACGATTGGCTCCACCAAATTCAGTTTCGTAATCCATGAATGTTTTCATGTATTCATGCTGTAATGGCAGTTGTTTTTTAAACCCTGCATCAACTTTTAATTGACTGGCAAAATAGCCCATTACGATAGTGATAATAGTTAGTAATAATAATATTATTTTTTTATTATTAAATATTAAATTTTGCAAGATAGTTATCATTTTAGAATTTTTATTAGTCATATTCTTTACCTAATTTGCTTTGTGCTTATGCCAGATTCACCAACAAAAACCAGTTTATTATTTTTTATTGATAATATTTCGGTGTAATCACCATCACCATCTGGAATATTAATTTTACTTAATGACATGTTTTTATATTGAAGTACTGCTCCATTTGCACCAACTAATATTATCTTATTATTGAAGGTATGCTCAGATCCAAAAAGGCTATCTTGTACTGGAGAATCTAATTGTGTGAATGTTTCGCCAAAATCTTCTGATACTAATACATTACCACGCAATCCATAGGTGATTATTTGATTTTCATAACTTATTGCACCAAACATAGAACCAGAATAAGGCATTTCTATACTTTCCCAATTTTTACCAGAGTCAAAACTCCTATAAGCATTTCCAGCTTCTGCTACTACAAATAATTTAAATTCATCTATTTCGATTATTTTATTTAAGTGAAAATCCTGGTCAGCGGAAATAAGCGAATCATCCCAGCTTTTACCACCATCATATGTGGATAGATATGTTCCATAAGCACCTATTGCAAACCCTTCACTTTCGTTAATAAATAACACATCCAACAATGGCATCTGCCTTTCTTTGTCTTCAAATTGTATCTGCCAGGTTTCACCATTATCTGAGCTGTATATTATGGTGGTATCATGACCTACTGCCCAAACATTATTATCAATTATTGAGATTGCAGTTAATGTCGCTTTGGTAGGAACATTTTTCGATTGCTGCCAGCTGTTGCCATAATCATTACTCATGGCAATATGACCGCGCTCACCCACTGCAATTATTGATGTATTATTTGTTGCGATACCAAGATAAAGTGACTGGGAGAATTTTGGCATCAATTCTGCCATTTCATTATTATCCACTGCTAATAAACCAGTTGATAACAATATTAAGCATATTATTAAATTCTTTTTCATTATGTCCCTCATTGCTAGTTTGTACATGAATAGAGACAGCATCTTCAACAGAAGATCATTTAATGTTAATGCTCTATTCAAAATTTAATTAAATTTTTTGGGCACAACGTTCCCAAGTTAAAATTTTATTGGTTAATTTAAATAAAAAAAGGCTGAAAACTATCCAGCCTTTTTAAATATCTAAGCTTACTTCATTTTGCTATTATCTACGTCCACGTTTCCTCAAAGCTTGTGGTGTGTAGTTTGCCTCACTTAATGGCACATTAAATGTATTGACAGGATCTTTATTATCCAGACCCACAGCTACATATCTACCCGATCTTAAATCATGGTGAGTTTCGACTGTTGACCAAAATGTCGGAACATCATAGTAGTTTATGCAATGTGCTTCTGAAAAACGCCAGATATTACCACGTTTATCATAATGATCAATAAGCATAATTTGATAGCTGTCTTCATCTAAGTAGAATGTTCTTCTTGAGTTTATATGGCGAACCCCATCTTTCAATGTTGCTTCAACCACCCACATTCTGTGTAATTCATAACGCATCAAATCTGTGTTCAAATGACCTGGTCGAACGATGTCAGCATAATCCAGATCACCACTGTGAACTTTATATGAGTTGTATGGAACATACATTTCTTTTTTACCCACAACAGCCCAGTCGAATCTATCCATGGCACCATTAAACATATCCGTCATATCATTTGTTCTCAGACCATCTGAGGCAGTACCCGGATTATCATAGGCAACATTTGGCGCACGTCTAACGCGCCTTTGACCTGGGTTATAAATCCATGCCTGTCTTGGCTGCTCTTGCTGGTTCATGGTTTCATGTACCAATAGGATTCTTCCTGCTAAACGAGCTGGAGATTCCACAACCTGGAAAAAATACAATAAAATATTATCGATATCTTCAACCGTATTGCCTTCTGTATAATATTTACCTAACAGTTCTTCTTTTAATTTTACAACAGTATATCTACCCGATGCAGTTGGTGCTACTTGATTATTGTAACGAACACCACCCGAACCTTTAAACTTAAGCTTATGGTTTAACATGAGTTCATAGGCATTTTTTGGATCTGGAAAAGGAAAACCTTCAGCCACATTTGCCACACCTTCACCACCACCTGTTAATGAACCAGTCTTTCCATTTTCTATGGTTTTTTGATATATACGCTCGGGAAATGAAGCCGAACGTCTGGATTGATAGACATTCATTTTATAGGTATCAGGATACTTATCAAACATGGCTTTTTGACCAATTGACAAACCATCTGCGTAATCATTAAAGTTACTACCATCAATCGTAAACAGAACTTTATCATCTGCAAACGGATCCTGATGATGATCTCCAAGATTGTATTCCGCTGGAGGTGTTGTTATACCACCTGTCCATGCTGGGATTGTACCTGCAGCATTACCACTTCTCTGAGCTCCTACTGCTGTTTTGTCACCAGTAATTTTTGAAGAATCAAAAGCTGTTGCACTTTTTACGACTGCTTGCGCTGCCTTTGCATCTGCCACTTTTGCAGCTTCTGCATTGGCAGCTGTTTCTGCTTGAGCTGCTACTTTTGCAGCTTCTGCATTGGCTGCTTCTGCTTGAGCTGTCGCTTTTGCTGCTTCTGCCTTGGCGGTTGCTTTAGCTTGGGCTGCAATTGTTGCCGCTTCTGCCTTAGCCGTTGCATCTGCTTGGGCTGCCGCTTTTGCAGCTTCTGCATTGGCGGCTGCTTCTGATTCAGCTGCCACTTTTACGGCTTCTGCCTTGGCGGCTGTTTCGGCTTCGGCTGCCACTTTTGCTGCTTCTG
>JAESTH010000100.1 GCA_016763695.1 Alcanivoracaceae bacterium | reverse complement strand
TTAAGCTAATCTATTACCATTCAAAACGGAAGCCAACTTGAGCTTGCCACTGTGAACTTACAAATCTTCTACTTAAATTATCATTCACTTCTTCATCCGCTCTGAAATCAAGCAAATAACGACCTTGATCATCAAAACCATCTAAACTAGCGATGTTTACACCATCGAAGCTACCAGTATAAACCACGCCCCAATCACTGTTTAATAAGTTTCCTAAGTTACGAATGGTCAAGAATACTGAAGCTCTACCAAAACCAAAGCTTGGTAATTCCTGTCTAATTTTCAAGTCCCAAAGATTTAGACGAGGTGCTTTAAATGCATTTCTTGGGGCAATTCTACCTCTGTATTTATCTAGACCTGAATTAGCTAAAAATGCTTCAAAAGCAGAGGCATCTGCGGGGTCGGACAACACATACTCACCTACATTCGGCACATAGAATAAGTCATTGTCTCTGATGCCATCACCATTCACATCATTACTATAATTGTATGATAGTGGCTCACCATCTTGCGAAATCCAAACCAAACCAATATTAGTCATCGTATCACCAAAGAAATTATTGTTATAATTCATAAGGAAGGTAAATGCATTTTCGATTTGATAAGCAGAAACACCTGTTTCTTCATCATTTGGATTAACAGATGGTCTATTGTTCCAGTTTGATATAGCACGTGATGAAGTACCTGTACTTACTTCAGAAGAACTGGTGTTTGTATAAGATGCTTTAGTAAAGAAGTGCTCAGTTCTCTTTTGTAAGTAAATAGTGGCACGCTTTACATCACCTTTACTGGTATTGGTTAATAATAGCACATCACCAAAATCACGGTTTCTGTTAAATTCACTACTACCACCTACGGATAATGGGTTTTCGTAATAAGAGTTTCTGCCATCAGGTAATGTACCAGTTGGATCACCTAAATTAAGATGCTGATAAAAGATACCATCTCTTTGTCTAGTGTATTCATATTCAAAACCACCTTCTAAACCATACCAAGGAAGTTCCATATCTATGGCTATATTAGACTTAAGTACTGTAGGTAGCTTGAAATCAGGATCAAGCAGATCTACAGCTTGAACTGGGCGACCATCTTCTGGAATCGGTTGATTTGCACCATCTGGATTAAATGTTACTGAACCATCGGTAATACTGAAAGTATTGACATTTCCACCAGTATTAGTGAATGAGTTAGATAACCAAACTGCTGGGGATCCGCCACTAAAGATACCAATACCACCACGGATCTGCATATTTAACTCATCACTCATGTCATAGTTAAAACCAATTCTTGGTTGTAATACACCACTGTCGATCACACCATCATTTCTCATACCAAAGGCATTAGCAAAATCTTGATTAAAGGCAGGATTATCATCAACATCCGGTTTATCCCAACGAAGACCATATTGAATCGTTAGTTTTGAATTAACCATCCAGTTATCTTGGATAAATAAACCATTATTTGTCCATGACCAATTGGCAGCTGGTAAAGGGTTATTAGGATCGCTACCTATTCTGAAATCATATCTATCAACGATGCCATTTCTAAAATCTTCGATACCATCAAATTGATAAACACCAAATGAAGCGTTTAAGAATAAGTTAAACACATCGTGCTGTTGAATATCAATACCTGCTTTAATGGTATGGTTTCCAACAAAATAGTTCCCTTCTATGTAGAAGGTTCTGTCTTCAGTATTTAATTCATTTGCATGTCTAAATTCTTCGCGACCAAAATAGATATCATTAAAAGTTCCATCTATATCGTTAATACGCACTTCTGGTAAATCAGATAAATTTGTTGGTACTTTATCAAAGTCTGACCCTGAAAATCTGATTTCAGTTGAGAAGTTTGGAGACCAGTCACTAAATATATTTAAGGCATATGAATCGTTTTGAAAATTATTAGTGTACAAGTGCGAACTAAGAGCTGAGCTAGATCTACCTATATCAGCTAAAGCATCACGCTCATCTTCATTGGTTGTATAGCGGAATGAAGCTCGGTGATTTTCATTGATGTTCCAATCAAGCTTTATGGTTAAATTTTCTTTTGTATCTTCATTTTCAATATCTGAACCAACAGGAGTTCCTGCATCAATACCATAGACATCTCTGGCTATATCTGCAACTTCTTGCAATTGTGCGTTGGTTACTGGTGTTTCATTAGCAATACTGGTTCTTGAGCTATCTTCATAACCAATAAAGAAGAATAATTTATCTTTAATGATTGGGCCGCTTAAAGTCACACTGTATATTTCATTAGTGAATTCATTTAAATCACGAGTAAAATCTTCATCACCGTATTGCACATTAACAGAACCATGAAATTCATTGGTACCACTTTTCGTTACAGCATTTATGCTTGCACCAGTAAAATTTGACTTGGTCACATCATAAGGTGAAAGCTGAACATTTAATTCTTCAATAGTATCAATGTTAAACGGTTGTCCCAATCCAGCAAAACCACTGGCTTCCAAACCAAACGGATCGCCAACACCAGCCCCATCAATAGTGAAACTATTAAAACGGTTATTGACTCCAGAGACAGATATTCCTTCACCAAAATCACGAATATTGATCCGTGAATCTATACGTAAAAAGTCTTGTATGTTTCTTGATATTGTTGGTGCGTTTTCTAATGTTTCTCTGTCTATCGAAATACCAGAACCCATACTATCTGCATTAAATATTGCCGATTGAGCAACACCAACAACCTGGATTGTATCTAATGATACAGAATCTGATACGATTGTTGCATCCAAATCTCTGACTTCACCCAGTCTGATATATAAATCAGTTTCGCTGACTTCACCAAAATCTGCTTTAGAAATCGTAACTGTATATGGTCCACCAACTCGTAAACCACGAGCCTGGTAGTTACCTTTACTGTTTGTTGATAAAGTTTTAGTTGCACCTGTTGGGCCATGTTTTACCACAACTGTTGCATCTGATACAGGATTACCATCTGAATCAACAATAGTACCACCTATTGCTGAAGACGTTTCCTGTGCTATGACATTAATCGGCGTTACTACAAACATAATTGCAGCAAACAGCCAACTTAATCGCTTAATATTTTTCATTTTTAAAGCACCCTTCTTATAGTTAAGTTATATTATCACCCAGTCATTATCACGACCACAGGATGAAGCCCTGTATCATCTCATACATGGCTGCAGTCTAAAAGTTTTTTGTTAAGATTTCGTTACAAATAGACAAAATTCATACAAATGTTTAAATTATTTAATTATGAATATCAACCACTCTCTGCTACAATTTAATTCTTATATAATTTTACCAATGTTTGAGACGCTTACTATGAAATCACTTTTTTTTATCTTGCTCCTTTTTTCAAGCCTGATATCTGCCTCCCCTTTAAAATCTGGCCCCATGCTTGGCCATACTGCCTTAAGAGGAGCCAATATTTGGATTGAAACGTATAAGCCCGCTCATGTGAAAATTCTTTATTGGCAACAAGGACATAGAGATAAAGCCAGCTTTTTAACAACAGATACCACTGAGGCTGATTATAATATGTATACTTTTAAGCTAAAAGGCTTACAACCTGGCTTAAGTTACCATTATCAAATCTGGATAAATAAGAAACCCGTACAAAAAAAATCTGAAACTTTTACATTTAAAACCCAAAAATTATGGATGTGGCGTACAGACCCACCTGATTTTACCGTCATCACAGGCTCGTGTAATTTTGAAAATGAAGAAGCGCATGATAGGGCTGGCACTCCCTACGGTGGGGGTTATGAAATATTTGATACTATTGCCAAACAAGAGGCTGATATGATGCTTTGGCTGGGTGATAACTGGTATTATCGTCCAGTAGACTTTGATGCTGAACAAAATATGATTTACCGTGCCAGTAAAGATAAAGCCAGAGATTTTTTACAGCCTATATTTCGCAAATTCCCCAACTACGCCATTTGGGATGACCATGACTTTGGCCCAGATAATAGTGGTGGTTACTTTATCCACAAAGAGAAAAGTTTGGATATATTCAAGAAAGTTTGGGCTAATCCCAGTTATGGTATGCCGGAAACGCCTGGCATTTTCACAAAAGTACGATTTAATGATGTTGACTTCTTTCTTTTAGATGACAGATACCATCGCAGCAATGAACTATTACCCGATGGCCCAGATAAACACATGTATGGTGATGAGCAACTATTATGGTTGAAAAATCAACTTGTTGCATCACGACAGCCATTTAAGTTTATCGTTGGTGGCAACCAGATGCTCAACGACTTTCACCAGTGGGAAGGTTGGGATAAATACCGTTATGAGCGTGATGCTTTTATCTCATGGCTTGATGAGGCCAAAATTGAAGGTGTGGTTTTTTTAAGTGGTGACAAGCACCACACAGAAATGCTTAAAATTCCCAGAGATAACGCCTATCCATTGTATGAATTAACCTGCTCGCCTTTTACTGCTGGCACCCATGAAAGGTTTATTGAGTCAGAGCGAGAAAAACCTACCTTAATACAAGATACATTGGTAGGTGAAAAGAATTTTTGTAAACTTACATTTGATGGCCCTAGAAAAGACAGAAACTTAACATTAGAGTCTTATGATGTTGATGGTAAGTTATTGTGGTCTAAAAAAATAAAACAGAGTGTTTTAACTTATTCAGCACATGAGTAATAAGCCCGAGCATATAACAAATAACGAATACAAAAGTATCCGTTATTTAAATTTATTCAGATTATTATTAAGCTTTTTCTTTTTTTCTATTATCTTTAAAAAAGTAGGTGTCTATGTTGGTTTTTCATACACGCTTGATATTGCCAAACTCATTGCCACTATATATTTATCCTTCTCTATAATCATTTGGATAGTATCTGTTTTATATAAAAAGCGCAGCTCTTTGGTTGGATTAATTGCGCCGGTGGCTGATTTGCCACACATCATCAGTTTAACCCTATTATTTGACGGTTTAGGTAATGGTTGGGTTATTCTGCCTGTCATCACCATTGGCTCATTCTCAATTTTAAGTCGTAAGCCTTATGCTATTTTTGCTATGCCGGTGGTTGCTACATTGTTATTGTGGCTATTACCAAAGCTATTAGGGATAGATAATTCAGAAGTTGCATTTTCTAATATTTTATTATACGCACTCACCTATTTTGCCATTGCATTGGTTGGTATTCGACAATCTCAAACCTATACTCAATCACTGCAACTGACCCAAAGACAAAAAAGAAAGATAGTCAATTTATCAAAGATCAATGAACGCATTATCGAGCACATGCAATCTGGAGTTGTTGTCATAAATCGACAATATGAAGTGGCTCTTATCAATAAAAAGGCCAGAGAAATCATACAAATAAAAAACAAACAAAAGCTCCCTGATCTACTAATCAAAAAGATAATTGCAACACCAGAATCATCAAGCAATAACTTTAGTATTTATGGAGAAGATGTCTTAATTGACCTCATTGAATTAGATAAAAACTCTGATACTCGTTTACTTTTTATAGAACAGCAAGCACAAATAAACGAAAAATCACAACAGATCAATCTAGCAACTCTGGGACAGTTGTCTGCGACAATTGCACATGAGTTACGTAATCCAATGGCTGCCATATATTCCGCTTCGCAGCTATTACAGGAATCTGGAGATATTAATACCCTGGATAAAGAGCTAACAGATATTATAATAGGCCAGATAGAACGCTCTAACAAAATCATTGAAGATATTTTATTGATGTCTAAACAGCATATTGCCAATCAAACCAAAATCAATCTTGCTCAAAAGTTAAATAAATTCAAACAAGATTTCTGCCAACAAAACTCAATTAATACTGATAATATTTATCTTGATATTGTTGACGACTCATTATTTATTAAATTTGACAGCTCACATTTAAGCCAACTCATATGGAATTTAACTGAAAATGCTCTCAAACATGGTGCTGATGGACAAATAGCTATTATCGTCAGTAATCAAGCAGATAGCGTCTTGATAGACTTTAAAAATAATGGTGATAAATTTGAACCCATTGTCGAGGAAAGTATTTTCACCCCTTTCTTTACTACTCACACCCAAGGCACAGGGCTGGGGCTTTATATTTGCAGAGAAATGTGTAAGTCCAATAATGCCAAGCTGGAATACCTACGACAGGATTTTCAACATGTTTTTCGAATTCATGTGCGGAAATAGGTGATAGGTGATATTTTTTAAATGAATCAATTTAAAGTCAATAATAAAGGCGAACATTTTACAGCTCGCCTTTATTAAGCAATTTGTACTCAATCCTAGAACCCAGTACCTCTAACCTAGAACCTGGCTCACAGTTCTTTCAATCCCTGAATCAATTCAGATATGGCATCCTGAGCATCGCCAAACAGCATCTTAGTATTGTCCTTAAAGAATAAACCATTTTGAATACCTGCAAAACCAGTACCTCTGCCACGTTTAATGACGATGACATTTTTAGCTAAATCCGTTTCCAAAATTGGCATGCCATAAATAGAAGAACTTGGATCATCACGTGCCGCCGGGTTTACCACATCATTGGCACCAATTACTAGCGCCACATCAGTTTGTTTAAATTGTGGATTAATGTCTCCCATATCTTCAATCATGTCATATGGAACACCCGCTTCTGCCAGAAGTACATTCATGTGACCAGGCATACGACCCGCAACGGGGTGAATGGCAAATTTTACATCGACACCATTTTTGGTTAACAATTGAGTCATTTCCCACAATTTATGTTGCGCTTGAGCCACCGCCAAACCGTAACCGGGTACAATAACCACACGTTCAGCATAGGCCATCATAATAGCAGAATCAGCTCCTTCAATTTCTCTCATCTCACCTTGTTCACCCTCTGCTCCACCTGAGTCACCACCACCCATGGAACCGAATAACACATTCCAAATGGTTCGATTCATGGCTTTAGCCATCAATTGAGTGAGCAAAGTACCTGCCGCACCAACCAACATACCTGCAACAATCATTGCCCAGTTGCCCAATACGTAACCCTCAAAAGATACTGCTAAACCAGTAAAGGCATTATAAAGTGAAATAACCACAGGCAT
>JAESTH010000038.1 GCA_016763695.1 Alcanivoracaceae bacterium | reverse complement strand
ACCACGTTTGGTTAGGTCGATCGTACCATTGGTATCGCTAAGTCCAGCTTAGCCTGAAAAAGTCCACCTGCCATATCCGACCAGTCACCATTACGTGGCTTGCAAAGGCATCATAGCTCTTAGTATGCAATACAAAGCCCTGCTCGTCAAGGATTTGGGTGGTAGAACCTAATCTATCTTTTTGCATAAAGTTGACTTTGGTACCCGTTTGTTGATCTTTAGTGATGGTCAGGTAGCTGGTGAGATAGTATTTTTCCTGCTTTAACTGACCAGTCTCACTATCAAACATCTGCTCGTAATCCTTGTTGGCATACAAGGTGATTTCTTTGTTGATCTTATCGTATTTACGGTAGCGTTGGTTGTCAGCACCATAGTTAAACTCAAGTATTTGTTGATCAACCGCTAAATTACCGATAGATTCAACTAGCAGGTTATTGTAATCATAGGTGTACAAACCCGTTTGTAATCCATTTTTACAATCTAGCACTCTATTCCCTCTGGAATCATAATGGTAAGTCATGGTTCCTTTGCCTTCTATCAGTATGGCTTTGGATACGGCATTTGGACCAGGAGCACTATTACTTGCTCCAGAAGTATTACAACTGGATTGAAACTCACCATAGGTATAAGCCAGACTGAAGTCACTCTTGCTTTTGATATTACCCAGACCTTCTGGATCATAGGCATAGGTTTTGCTTGCTACCCCTGTGCCAAAAGAGTTGGTTAAACGGTGTAGCTGGTCATAAACAAAGTTCTCTGTGGCTGTTTCGCTACCTGTGGTTAGATTATTATCTCTATCAAGTTGCTGTTGTTTTATATTTCCCCAGACATCATATTTATAATTTAGTTTTTCTAGCCCCGCTGCTGCTGAAGAGTTGCGAATTTCGGCTATTTGCCCTGTAGATGGATAGTAGTCTGTTTCGCTGGTTAAATTGGCATTGTTATTGAAGGTGCGACTGGTTTCCTGTCCTTTGGTGTTCCAGCTTGTGACTTCCATCAGGTTTGCACCAGTAATGACATCTTTTTGTAAGGCTAGTGAACCGTATTTTGTATAGATGTTTTCTACCGAATAGCTGTTGTCATAGATCACCTGTTTAAGACGATTGTAGTTACCGTCATAATAATACTGGGTGATGTAGCTGGCATTGTCATTACCAAGGCCATTGGGAAACCCTGCATGCGGGGTTAGCGCATTGATAAGGCTGGTTGTTTCTTTTATCACCCGACTTTGCTCATCGTATTTGAACTCTTTTTTGTAATGTTCCTGAAAGCAGTTTGTTATATTTGGTGGACATCCATTATTGGCCATATTACTGGCTCTGCTTACTGATTTTAGCTGACCAATAACCTCGGTGTCATACTGGTAGCTATCGTCATAGGCTCGCGTGTCTGATAAAGGCATGGGTGATGTAGCATCAAATGCGGTTACATTGCTTTGTTGTCTTATTATGCGACCCAGTGTATCGTATTGGTAGAAGGTACTATCTCCTTGTGCATCCGTTTGACGGATCACTTCACCAAAACCATTGTAGGCAAAGGTTTTTAGTCCCATATTGGGGTCGTTGACTGATTGCTTTCTACCCAGTGCATCAAAGACTGTTGTTATTTCATGTCCTGCTACTCCCGTTGTACCTACTGCATCTATTAATTTGCGGGGGTTACCTGATGAGTCGTATTGGTAGCTAACGGTATTGCCATCTGCATCGGTGGTGGTTAATAGCTTACCTGTGGCATCATATGTGCGAGACATGCCTAAGCTGCCTGCTCCAGCAGAGGGTACTGAACAATCAGTTGTATTACCAATATAACTGGCAGTGATGTCTGTGCTGCCACCTTTATGATCATAGATGGTTTGTAGCTGACAGTCTGCTGTTGTATTGGTATTATCAGACAGGTCGCCTATTTCTGTTAGTTTTAAGATTGTCCTGCCCTGGGTATCTGCGGTGGTTACGCTTGAATAGGCATTGGCTGTTGATACAAAGGGCTGGGTGCTTATTTCGCTGACACCAAGAGGTGAGGTGATATTGACCACGTAGTTGTATTGACCATCTGAGTGCCAGGTTTTAGTCAGCACTGGGTTGTTGGCCAAATCATACCAGGTTAGTTGTTGGGGCTGACCATTCTGGCGCTGTTCCATCTGGTAGGCTAACTGGGGCGCTCCTGTAATTAAGCCTATATTTGGGTTATTGGATTCGGCACTGCTTTTGATGCTGTTAACTATGCCTTGTTCTTCTGCACAGGTACTGCCACAGTTTTTTATGGCACTGTATGAAGTCGGTGCATAGTTAATATTGTTTTTATCATTAATATTATCAGTCAGTTTGAATCCATATGAATCATATTGACTGATGATGTAGCCATCATCTGGCTGGGTGAGTTTTTCGACCTGGCCTGTGGCTATGTCGTACTCAAAGTGGCTGGTTTGATTGGCTCTGGTGATGGATATGGGGAAGTAACCCTTATTGTTTACATCAGTTGATGAGTATGTTGTTGTCACTATTCTGTTGCTTAAGGCTCCAGCGTGGTTTGTGGCAGCGGTTGTGACTTCGATGATGTTGCCATAACTGTTGTCATAAACAAAGCTGTTTTTGCTGATGTTGTTATCGTTAATGTTTATGTCTGTTCCACAGCTTGTTGGTTCTGCTGTGGGAGCGATATAGGTAAACTGACAGTCTAGTTCACGCTTGTTGCCTGTTTTCCAGAAAAATGAACTATGACTGGTGTGGGCAACACCGTTGCCTGGTGATGATTTTGTAATGCTTGTTTTCTTGAGCTTATCCAGCCACCAGTTATTGGTATCAGCAAGCTCATATATATTGCTTGTGGTGGTGGTCTCTGATCTAAGCTCTGTATTGGCAGCCAGTACATCATAGGTGGTGATGGTACTGGTTTGTGACATGGTATTACCATAGTCATCATAAGTCAGATCTGTAGCTGTTGCTGATGATTTACCACCACCATTGAGTTCCTTGTTTGTGCTATTTTTATGAACCAGCGGATGAAAGACTATGCTGCCAATAGTTGGTTTGGGCAGTCCATATGGGCAGGTATTTAGTGCATCTGGAGTCTGTGCTTTGTAGCAGTAGTTTTCTACATTGACTGGCACTCCATCCTGTATGACTGTTACTGACTCCAGTTTGCCTGCTAGAGGAAAGACCTGATGGAAGGTGGAAGCTGAGGTGGTTTCATAGATGGAGCCATCTGCTGGATTGGATTTAACGGTTATTTTTCTAAAACCCTGAAATCCACGCCCCTGGTTGTTGTAGACGGCTTCTTCATAGGCGTATTCGTTGAGTGAATGACTACCATAGTTGTTGGTTTGGCTCATTTCGGAGACCACATACATGGAGGAATTGAAGTAGAAGTGTTCTCCTACCGCTGCGGCTTCCTCATCAACATAGGAATCATCATCTAGTCGATCTGGTACTGTATAAAGAGGAAAATCTACTCTGTCGCTGATATCTGCTGACAAAGGTTGGTAAGTCCATTCTGTCATTAGGTTATGAGTAGGTTTTGTTACACTAGCAAGTAGCCCAGAAGTGATGCTGTCATTGCGAGTGACGAAGAATTCACCTTGACGTAATCCTGTGAGTACAATATTATCAGCGATCTCATCTTTTGCAGCATCTTCGGTAAAATTAACATAATTACTAGCGATATATTGGTTTAATGCATCTAAGGTACCCGGATCATCAGTTGGATTAAATTTAATATTGCCAGTTGTACATTCTATTGACCCAGGTATAAAACTAAAAGGACAGACTAATCTACTTGTATAATCTTCATCACCATCTCCAAACATATCTCCTGCTGTGGATTTTGATCCTATTTGTTTGTAAATAATAGGGGCTTCTGCGAGTGTAGCCTTGTGTATGTCTATTTCTACTGTATTTGTATTTTTAACTGGCTGGATAATATAAGCCTGATGCCCATAAACTGATCTATCCAAACCAACAAAGGCTCCAAATTTATAATAATTGTACTGCACCTGATCAGGCCCGCCATTGGGAAGGTGCGAACATATTAGTCTATTCTCAGGTTCTACACCGCCTGTACTTGTTCCATCAAACAATATCTCTTCGGTACCTGGGCTGATTGTCAGTACTTGCATACAAACATCAATCAACACTTTGTCAGGATCTGGTAATAATAGATCGTTAATGCCATCGGCATTAACATCTGTCAATAGCAAGCCGTTTGCTCTTCTTGGTGAGCATTTTTGCCCATCACCAAAGGGATTATTTGCCACACCACCATATTCAACCATGTTGCAGTCATTTGTGGTATCAGGTAAGCCAGCAGCATGCCCTGAAAGGCCTGTTGATTCTGGAGGACTGGTGAATAGTTTATCTGTTGCACTATATTTGCCTGTGTTAAGCTGGTACTTCCATTCTGCAGGAGTTGTTATTCCCACTGGGTCAGCCACATATAAGAAATCATCCAATCCATCACCATTGAGGTCTGTTAATAGGTAGAAGGTTTCCTTTAGGGTATTACCATTATCGTCATCATTAACCAAATCAGATATACCAAGTTCCTCAACCGACAGTGTATTGAATTGAAATATTCCAGCATTATCTGTACCATTGAAGAATTCAACCTTACGCAGACCAAAACGACCATTACTAATCAAAAGATCGGGATGACCATCTGCGTTGAGATCCTTTATTGAGAGGGTATCCAGACCTTGTGCTGCAATAATATTGAAGTCAATAGTGGTTATATAGACTTCCCCTCCAAATATAGGGTCACGTGAACAGGAGGTTTCGTTATTTGGACAAGAAGTTAACCCCAAGTGTCGTCGGTAGTAAACATTGTTATCACAATTGCCATTGTTTAACTGTGTGGTGGGATTACCATTACCATTAGCATCAATACTCCAACAAAGATCATAGTCAACTAATCGAGTATAAAGAACGTCTTGATAGCCATCACCGTCAAAATCTACCGCTGTCATATTGCTATTGGGAGATAATTGTTCATGTGGAGTCGGTAATGAAGCGGGTATACCTGTATCGACAAATCTAAACAAATCATCCATATTAATTTCTGGGGTAGTGACATCATCAAATTCCACACCTTTCCATATTGCAACCTGAAAAGTATTTAAATCTGCTGATAATATTGGGTTGAATAACATATCAGTTATGCCATCACCATTAAAATCCGCGTTACCTGCACCATTATTGGTGATATGTGTTGGTGATAATGCACTGCCATCACCATTGATAATGACCTCTCCTTTTAAACCTCCAGTAGTATCATAGAACAGCAATGAGTATTTGAAAGCATTAAGCGGAGTTCTTGCCCCTGCTAGTATTTCTTTACTACCATCGCCATTGATATCTGATCCCACACGCATTGAAACAATAGTAAAAGCGTTTTCTTCTCCCTCAGATACTACCTGATTTGAATTTAGAGCCATAGTAATGGATTCTTTATTCATCAATGATGCCATTTCTGCATCAACCACAAGTGATGAGACTGACAAGTCTCCACCTTGAGGCTTAATTAGTTTATAAGCATTATCGCCCTGCCATATAGTCTCTAGGAGTGTACGGGTGGTTGACCCTGCTTTTTCGGTAACTTTATCCAGTAACAACATATTATCACTGCTACTGTCATTGTAGATAAAGTCATAGGTTCGATGGATATCAATAGGGGTGCGAATAATAATATTATCCAGCCTTTTGGTGCTTTCGGTTTGTTCACCAGCCAGATATTTAGTACTATAACCTTTTT
>JAESTH010000099.1 GCA_016763695.1 Alcanivoracaceae bacterium | reverse complement strand
TAGTATTTAAAAGACTCTTATTTGTAGAATAATTAAAGTACTCGAATAAATTATATACAAGCTTGTTTTACTTTTTTGTAAAAAAATGTTTATGTAAATTAATTTACACTGCAATTTAACACAGCAACAATTTAATACTAAATAAATACAGTAAAGTTTATTAAACAATATAAGAAATACCGAAAAATACTTGATTTGGTTATGATTGTAATTCCGACATGTAGATTAATGATATTTTTTGTCAACTGCATTATCAAATATGTTTAAATGAGATCAAACATGAGTATTTGATTTAGATAATTGACACAAGGCGAAAGATTAATAATTATCAGTATGTGGGTAAATATACTCACACATGAAATAATCTAAAAAAACTTATTGACAGAATCCGCAATTCTTTTAACAGCCTTCTGTAAATTATGCAGAGATGTCGCAAAGGATAAACGCACATGTCCAGGCATACCAAATGGTGTCCCTGGAACCACCGCAACCTGAGCCTTTTCAAGCAACCATGTTGAAAATTCAACATCATTATGAATACCATCAATTTTCATAATTGCCGCCTTAACATTTGGAAAAGCATAAAAAGCGCCTTCTCCCTCAATACAACTAAAGCCACTAATCGTATTTAATGCAGATATAAGCCAGTCATGTCGTTCTTTAAATGCTTTTTTCATAGGCTGTAAACAGGATTGATCCCCATCTAATGCAGCAACAGCAGCAGCTTGAGAAATCGAACAGGCATTAGAAGTACTCTGAGATTGAATTTTGCGCATGGCAGTAATAACATCCACTGGACCTGCCGCATAACCAATGCGCCAGCCTGTCATGGCGTAAGCTTTTGAAACACCATTGATAAATACCATTCTATCTATCAATTCAGGGAACAGAACCCCTAAGTTGGTAATTTCTTCCTCACCCCAGTAAATATGCTCATAAATATCATCAGAGGCGATCATTACATGAGGATATTTCAATAGTACCTCACCCAATGCTTGCAACTCAGATTTCCTGTAGGCTTTGCCTGTTGGGTTACTGGGTGTATTTAAGATAATAATTCTTGATTTATCACTGATGGCATTTTCTAACTGCATTGCTGTCATTTTAAAATCCTGTTCCTGAGTGGTATCAACTATAACCGATACGCCACCAGCCAACAGAACCATATCAGGGTAAGATACCCAATATGGTGCAGGGATAATAACCTCATCATCAGGATTTAACACCGCATTTAATAAATTTGAAATACTGTGTTTAGCGCCACAGGAAACCAAAATCTGATTGGCGGCAAAATCCAAACCATTTTCTCTGTGGAATTTATTAATCACGGCCTGTTTTAGTTCTGGTGTTCCATCGACTGCAGTATACTTTGTTTGTCCTGCATTAATTGCGGCAATTGCAGCGGCCTTGATATGATCAGGTGTATCAAAATCAGGTTCTCCCGCTCCTAGTCCAATCACGTCCTTACCTGCTCTTTTTAATTCTGCCGCTTTCATACTGACAGCAATTGTTGCAGAAGGTTTTACTTTTTTCACTAAACTGCAAACAAAGTCAATCTCTAAATCAGTCATAACAAACACCTATATTTTGTGTGATTTAATATTTAACCCTAATCCCGATATAGAAAACACGTTTATAACACAATCCCTTGATACATCTAGCAAATCTAAAAAATGTCACATCACCAATAAGGTGACTGAGTATTTTTTATCTTCACTATGCGGCACCAATGGTTTGCACTCTAATTCGCGTTTCTATATCGGGATTAGGGTATAATGCGTATCTTACAATCAGAAAAATTAAAAACAAGAATTAATGGAAAGAGTCGAACTAAAAGTTAATAAAAATCAGAAAGATTTCAAAATCAGTAGCCCTTTCGAACCTGCTGGTGATCAACCCAACGCAATTAAAAAATTGACTCAGGGATTTGAAGCGGGTTTAAAATCACAGACATTACTTGGTGTAACAGGTTCTGGTAAAACTTTCACCATTGCCAATGTGATTCAAAACATACAAAAACCGACCATGGTAATGGTGCATAACAAAACCCTAGCAGGACAACTTTACAATGAATTTAAAGAGTTCTTTCCAAATAATGCGGTAGAATACTTTGTCTCATATTATGATTATTATCAACCTGAAGCCTATGTGGCTGCCTCAGATACTTATATTGAAAAGGATGCCTCAATTAATGAATATATTGAGCAAATGCGACTTTCTGCCACCAAATCACTAATGCAAAGGCGCGATGTAATCATTGTCGCCACTGTCTCTGCTATTTATGGCTTAGGTGATCCACAATCCTATTTACAAATGGTCATCCCATTAACCGTCGGTCAGACTATTGAACAAAGAGCCTTATTGCATCAATTAACCGAGTTACAATTCAATCGCAATGATTATGAATTGGCACGAGGAACATTTAGAGTTCATGGTGAGGTGATAGATATTTTTCCTGCTGAATCAGAGAAGCAGGCCATACGCATTGAACTATTTGATGATGAGATTGAGTATTTGAGCTATTTTGATCCTTTAACGGGTAAAAGCATCAGTAAGGAAAAAGACATCACTATTTTCCCTACTAGACATTTTGTTACTCCCAGAGACCGAGTCATTCAGGCTACTGAAACCATCCGTACAGAGCTAAAAGAAAGACTGAAAGTACTTAATGACGAAAATCGCCTGGTAGAATCACAACGATTGCAACAACGTACCAACTACGATCTGGAAATGATGCGAGAATTAGGCTATTGTTCAGGTATTGAAAACTATTCGCGACATTTTACTGGTTTACCAGCAGGTGCCCCTCCTCCCTGTCTGTTTGATTATCTTCCCGATGATGCTTTGCTAGTCATGGATGAAAGCCATGTCAGCGTCCCTCAAATTGGCGGCATGTATAAGGGCGACAGATCACGTAAGGAAAACCTGGTCAATTATGGTTTTAGGCTGCCATCCGCATTGGATAATCGACCATTAAAGTTTGAAGAATGGGAGTTAAGAACGCCGAGAATGATATTTGTTTCAGCCACGCCAGCAATATACGAGAAAGAAAATGCCGCACAAACCGTTGAACAGGTGGTTAGGCCCACTGGTTTACTGGATCCAGAAATTGAAGTCCGGCCTGTTGGCACACAGGTTGATGATTTACTCTCAGAAATTAACCAGAGAGTCAAGACCCAGGAAAGAATATTGGTAACCACTTTAACCAAGCGTATGAGTGAAGACTTAACTGATTATATGTCAGAGCATGGAGTCAAATGTCGCTATTTGCACTCCGAGATTGATACTGTAGAAAGAGCTGAAATAATCAGAGATTTACGCAAAGGCATTTTTGACGTGCTTATTGGCATCAATCTATTGCGGGAAGGCCTGGATATGCCCGAGGTATCACTGGTTGCTATTCTTGATGCCGATAAACCAGGTTTTTTACGCTCTGATCGTTCACTCATCCAGACCATAGGTCGCGCCAGTCGTAACAAAAAAGGCAAAGCCATTCTCTATGGAGATAAAATCACCCCAGCAATGGAGTTTGCTATTAATGAAACCAAAAGAAGACGTGAAAAACAAATTGCTTACAACAAAAAGCACCACATAACTCCCACCACTGTTATTCGAAAAATACATGACCTCAAGGAAGGCTATGTCGAAAGCAACACTCAGACATCACGATTAAAGGCTGCAGAAAGCAGTAGTGAATATAAAATCAATAGCCCGAAAGAGTTGGCTACAGTGATCAAAAAGCTTGAAAGAAAAATGTTTAAATATGCCAAGAATCTTGAGTTTGAAGAAGCCGCAGAAACAAGAAATGAAATCGAGAGAATCAAAACATCACAGTTCTTTGGAGATTAAAATGGGAAATCACTATCGCTAGTGACCTCCCAAACCAAGGATATC
>JAESTH010000098.1 GCA_016763695.1 Alcanivoracaceae bacterium | reverse complement strand
TTATTATTAAGAAATCAATGTGGTCAGAGTCGAATACCGCTAAGTTAAGCTAAATTGCATACTTAAAACCGAATGAAACCTATGTTTTTAGCGCTTTTCATCGAAGGTGAAATCATGCTAGCAACCCTTAACTTAGTGCCATTCGAGGCAGAGTCGTTGATTTTGCTAACATACTGAATTTAAAAACCAGATGATAATGATTGCTCGATTTGTCTATTACGAGAGAGCATAAGCACATACATCACTAAATTTGACAGGATCAAATTTGAACGCTGAAGGCGGCACGAAGTGGGATTTACAGGGATGTAAATCATAATATTAAACACATCTGCCAGTTGTTTTATCCGATTAACAATCAACTTTCGACGATGTTCAAAGCACTTTCCTGAGTACTTGTCTTTACCACATAAAAATGCTCTGCGAACGCAACGGGTGATAATGTGATAATAAGGCGTATCTTCGATAGATATGAGTTGTTCCTTGCTAAAGTCATAATTTTCTCCTTGAAAGCTCGTATTTTACTAAATTAGCTACCAATATTATGTAGGCAATCTACTTTGCGTGTTGTATGATAATTCCTACAGATGGGTGTCCTCTATATTTTCCTCTATATTTTTCAATAAAAGCGTTAGAGTCGATTATTTGGAGCAAGGTTATCAAGGGTGTAAGATGAACTTGAAATGTAAATCAAGGCGGTCAGATGATTATCAAGGGGTTCGCTCATGATTAAACTTCTGAAATACAGTAAAGACCAAATGAAAAGAGTTTACCAACTATGACAAATGATCAGGCAATATTATTTTCGTTAATGGCATCAGTGCTGGGGCTTTTGCTATGGGGTAAATGGCGTTATGATCTTGTTGCATTTGCTGCGCTGGTTGTAGGGCTGATACTTCAGGTTATTCCAGTTGATCAGGCTTTTTCAGGGTTTGGTCATCCCGCTGTCATTATTATAGCGCTGGTTTTGATTGTATCACGTGCGCTCTCTCAATCAGGTGCCATAGAAATGCTGACGAGTCGTGTCATTGATTCCAAGCGACCATTGCCTTTACACATTGCATCTATGGGTCTCCTTGGAGCGGTACTCTCAGCATTTATGAATAACGTCGCTGCTCTGGCCCTTTTAATGCCTGTTGATATACAGGCTGCGAATAAGGCAAAACGATCACCGGCTCTCTCCCTTATGCCACTTTCTTTCGCTACGGTTCTTGGGGGTATGGTTACATTAATTGGTACACCGCCGAATATCGTTATTTCACAATATAGAGAAACCGCTCTTGGTGAACCTTATAACATGTTTGATTTCGCACCTGTGGGACTTGGCGCAGCAATCGCTGGATTAGTTTTTGTGGCCCTAATAGGTTGGCGCTTGGTGCCTGCTGCTCGTTCCAAAAATAATGCGGGTAATGAACTCAGTAATCTCGATGGCTATGTGGTTGAGATAGGTGTAACGGAGGGCTCTAGTGCTATAGGTCAAAGTATAAAAGAGCTCAATGATCTGGCTGAGGAAAATGACGTCATGATACTAGGGTTGGTGCGCAATGGAAATCGATTACCTGGTAGGGCATTACGTGAAAGCATTCGAAAAGGCGATTTGCTGGTTCTGGAAGCCGGTCCAAAGTCAGTTGAGAGTTTTGCTACAGCACTAAAGCTATCTTACTCAAGATCAGAAAAACACAATGGCGTTCTGGCAGGCACTTTATCCATGGTGGAAACCACTGTACCGTTGGAATCGCGTATAACAGGTCGTTCCGCATTAGATATTGGTCTGCTTTATCGACATGGCATCATGTTGCTAGGAGTGTCACGTGAAGGTAAGCCATTTCGTGACCGTGTTCGTAAACTTATTATTAAGCCGGGTGATGTTTTACTGCTTATGGGTGAAGAAGATCAAATCAATGACGTCATCAATTGGATGGGAGTTTTACCACTTGCACCTCGTGATTTACAGGTAACCCAACATGATAAAGCCTGGTTGGCTATTTCGCTTTTTACGGCTGCCATTCTGCTGGCCAGTTTTGGATATATCTATCTTACGGTAGCACTGGCTGCCTGTGTGGTGCTTTACATTTTACTAAAGGTCATTTCACTGTCACAAGCCTATGATTCCATTCAAGGTTCTGTGCTTATTCTACTGGCTTCGTTGATCCCATTAGGTGCGGCATTGGAAAACTCTGGAGGCACAGAATTGATCGCTGAAGTTATTGTGAATAGCACTCAGGGTTGGCCGGCTATGGCTATTTTAGCATTGCTCATGGTGGTGACTATGACGCTATCTGATGTACTCAATAATGTTGCCACGGTTCTAGTTGCCGCGCCGATAGCTGTTTCAATTGCAGAACGTCTTCAAGTCAATCCAGATACAATGCTAATGGGGGTGGCTGTTGCGGCTTCCTGTGCATTTCTATCACCAATTGGGCATAAAAATAATACAATTATCATGGGGCCAGGAGGCTATCGGTTTGGTGATTATTGGCGTATGGGTTTGCCTTTGGAAATTTTGATCATTTTCGTTTCAATTCCGTTGCTCATGATTTTCTGGCCGTTGTAGACCGGGAATCAATGGGGTCTACCATCTGAATTAGTAGTTCAAAGGAATCAGTATGTACCGCACCCAATAGATTCCCGCCTTCGCGGGAATGACGTATGTGGTGTGAAAAGTGTAAATGACTCAGTGGTATGTTCAGAGTCGCTGATTTTGTAAAATTACTGAATTTGTGTTTGATTAATTGATTGTTTGATATAAAAAATATATCATATGACATATTTATTATGTCGTGATTAAAATGTTAGAACCAATATTAGGAAACAAGAGCAGAGAATTGATTTTGCAGTATGTTAATTGTTTTGAGTTAGGTTATGCCAGAGAGATATCAAAGTATCTAGATTTATCATTGCCTTCGGTTCAAAATCAGTTAAATAAATTTGAAGAGGGTGGAGTTATGCTTAGTAGAATGTCGGGGCGCACCAAGGAGTTCTTTTTTAATCCTAGATATGCATTTCTCAATGAACTTTTATCATTGCTTAATAAAGCAAAAGAATTTTACAAACCAGTACTCAAAACTAAATTTGAAATGCAAAGAAAAAGACCTAGAAGACCAGGCAAACCCTTATGAAGCCTCTTAAACAGATGTGTCTAACAGAGTTGGGTGGGGTTATATGTGAGGCGCTAACTGATAAAAACATTGATGTGGTTTTATCTGGAGGTAGTTGTGTTGAAATTTATAGCAATGGGACTTACACCTCTAAGGATCTTGACTTTATCAATCGATACAATGACAGTAAAAAGACAATTAAAGACGTGATGATAAGTTTGGGTTTCAGGCAAGAGAACCGATATTTTATCCATGATGATATTGAATATTTGATAGAATTTCCTCCGGGTCCACTGGGTGTGGGCGATACTCCTGTAAATGAAATCACAAAAATAAAAACAGAAACAGGTGTGTTGAGATTATTAACTGCTACAGATTGTATTAAAGATAGATTGGCAGCCTATTATCATTGGGATGATGAACAAAGTTTACAACAGGCTATTTGGGTGGCTGAAAAGAATAAATATGATTTAGATTCAATAAAGAAATGGTCTGTTTCTGAAGGTATGGTTGAAAAGTACTTAATATTTGAAGGAAATATTCTTTGAACACACAACCCGAACAAATACTTGAAAATAATCTAATCACACAGCTTGTGACTTTGTAAATATATTGGACATGCATCATCAAAGATTAGACACAAAGCATTGTGTCTCTACCAGCATCCTCCGTTATTAGTTCATAGGCTGTGATTTATTTAATTTCCTAAATAAACTAAAAGGCCAAAACCAGTATAATTTCAGCTTTTTATAAAGTGCCTGTCTGTTATATTTATTAGACAACATAAATTAATAATAATAACAATTGTATTGAATGCTATTAGCTTAAGCAAGCTATTTGAATTGGTAAGATTTTAGTAAGAAGACTCAATAGTTTAGAGGTATATGCATAACTAAGGACGAATGGGATGGAGATGCACATTGAGATAGTTTTTTCTATGAAAATTGAACCAATAGTCATTCTACAGGTTGATTTTTATAGGAAAAAATAGCCAATGTGGGCTACATTCCCATCGGTTTTAGTTATGCATATACCTCTTAAGTAAGGTACTTTTGTTATTAAGATGGCATAATTTAAGATGAATTTCAATTAAAATAAAGAGGCACATCATGAAAAAAAATAAATCTACTAAGAAAGTCATCGAAGAATTAAAAAACAAATTAGACGACGATAAAAACTTAGCCAAATTACTAAAAAAATCCTTAAAACAAGCCAAACTTTTAGGTAAAGCTAATTTGAATCCTCATTTGTATAAAGCTCTGGATTGGCCTCTAAGCCGAGGTGAGTATATTGATTACTTAATAAGTTTTGCTCAGTTAATCCCTAGGCAAAGCACCAATAAAGCGTGGACTGAACCTGGAACTGATGAACAACAAGAGGTTTACGATCGCTTGTGTCACTTTTATTGGTTAATTGATCAAGAGATTGGCGATGATAAGAAAATTATTGAAGAGGATGAGTGGTTTAGTCAATGGTTGATTGCTTATGCTAATGCATGGGGAGATTTCTTAAATACCACAGATTCATTTAATCAAGAGGTCTTAGATTCCTTTCATTATGATTCGCCTAAATACAGAATTCAAGATTCTCTAATTGATGGAAAACCAAATGCACCAAGTGGTTGGCTGACATTCAATCAATTTTTCGCTAGAGAATTAAATCCAGGTTTAAGGCCTATTGCTAGTCCTTTTGATAATTCTTTCATTACCTCTCCAGCAGATTGCACTTTTAGAAATAAATTTCCTATAGGACCTGACTCAGAGATTTGCGAGGTGACGATTAAGAAAACTCATGAATTTGCCAATGTTAAAGACCTTCTAGATGGCAGTGAATATGCAGGATCCTTTTCAAATGGAACCTTTGTACATTATTTTCTGGGGCCTTATTCTTATCATCGTTTTCACACGCCAGTATCTGGATTACTTAAAGAATGTCGACCTGTTCACGGTAAGGTTTATCTTGAAGTTAATTTAAAAAACAAACAATTTGACGCACCAGATACTTCTCAAGGTGGTTATGAGTTTTCCCAAGCCAGGGGAATTGTTATTCTCGACACCACAGGATCTGCTTATGGTGATGTAGGTTTAGTGGCTATTGTTCCCATAGGAATGTGCCAAGTTTCATCAGTGAATATGACAGCCCAAGTTGGAAACAACATGCTTAAGGGCGATGAGTTTGGATATTTTCTTTTTGGCGGCTCCGATATCATTGTTTTATTTCAAGAAGGAGTGAACCCTAAGGTTCAGACAGGAAATCAGTATAGACACTATGGAACGACGATAGCCGTTTGTGATTAAATTTTTGTTCTAAAATTCTTAATTTGAGGCAGCTAACATAAAAGATGATTTATGCCAGGAGTCCCCTTTTAGTTAAGATACACAACATTATTAACCCTACCTCATAAGACTGTAGGGTTAATAGTTGATACTTTAAGCTGTTTCAATCAGTAATACTTACTTTAACGTTTTTTTCTTCATTGAAAAAATTTGTTTCAAGCGTTTATCTTTACAATGATAAGAAAGGCTAGCTATTGTTTTAAGTGTGACATCCAGTGAAATAGTTGTGTTGTTTCCTTTTGAATTAATGACAATTTCCCCATCTTGCATTATCCATGAACAATTCCGTGCCACCCAAACTCTTGAGCCTTTGGTAATAACGCCTTTGACTAAATTGTTACCTTTTAGAGGCACACTCGTATGACCTTGTTTTGGAATAGCTGCTAACCAAATACTAATGGTTTTAAATGTTTCTTCATCACTTACATTAAAATCATTAGCTGAAGTCCATTTATAGGAATAAATGATACCTGTTCCCTTTTTATAATTATGGACTTTTCGTGAAGGATTTTTTCTCAAAACTCTTTTTAACAATCTATACTCATTGAGCATATTTATTTCTTTATCTAGTTTTTTGAGAAAATCAGCATCCACAAATTCTGCATTTTCATAAAAATAGGATCTCTCATGCTCAAAACTATAATAAAACACAACTCCAGCTATAAACATCACCAGCAAAAGTATTAACCCAACAAGAATTAACAAAATTTTTTTTTAAACATTAATTTTCAACAACCTCGATCAAACCCACTAGATTGTTATTCAAATTCTCTAAATACTCGGCTGGGATCCACCATTCAGTATGATGTTTTGCTCCAACTTGCTCAATATTGAACTTATCAACAAAGGATTTATTGACCTTGAACTTGGTTACATAGCCTCCGCCAAAATCTTTATCATTCCATGCATTAATTTCTTTGGCATATAATTCATTAGTGACGGGATAGAAGATCGGTTGGCCTTGTAGGCGTGGTGGCCATTTTTTATAGCCACTGGCTATAACCAAGTCTAATTCAGCTTGATTACATGGTCGATACATGGTTACTGTTTCATTGTTCATATTATTGGTTTATTGTATGGTACTTATATCGATTAAGGTTTTATCCCAGTTATTTAAATAGTTAAAATGATATAAATTCCATTTGCCGTTTTTTTCTTGCTTAACGATATATCCAATTGATTTCATGCCCCCTATTCCCTTGTATAAATAAATTTTACATGTTTGCTCGCTAATTCTGATCATTTCAATGTTAATAAAGTCTAATTTCTCTGGGTATTTTTCAGTTATTGTTATTCGACCTCTACGATCTCTTGGTAGCTGTGTATCTAACATTAATTCTTTAGCTACTTCAATTATGGTTTGATACTCTTGCTTAGCTAGATTTAGCAATACTTCTTCTGCATACTCTACACCTAATGTATCATTAGCCCATATTTTAGCCGAAAATTCTTGAAGTTCTGGTGAATTTTTAAAGGATTCAATTTGTTCAGGTATTGATAATCCTGCACTTGCGTAATATTCCCGAAAATTATTTAATGTCTGTTTCTTCTGTGCTTTATCCTGGTTTTTGATATCAGATAATATTTCTGGTAAATATTTCATCATCTTTTCTATGTGTACCAATAATGCCTTATCTGACATTTTATAGTTTGCTACTTTAGCGGTTTTAATTCTTGCTTCCAGTTCTAATTGATATTTATCATCATACTCATTGGCTGTAGCAGCTAATTGGATAAGCAGTAAAACAAAGGGAATAATTATCTGCAATTTCATTTTTATTTTTTTAATAACTAATTAATACTTTTCAGACCATTGATTTATTGAAAAGTTTTGTAAAGAAATAAGGCTGTTGAATGCTAATGCTTTTTTAGTCTGTCAACACCAACCGCAAACTGAGCCATTAATTATTGGTTTGGTTAATCAAACCAGCTTGCTTTTTCTCGGTGAAACTATAAATGGGGGACACCTGTAATAAAGTCAAAACATTTAAAACCACCTGTTCCACTTATTGGATTTATTACGTTTTAGGTTTTATTCCAACTGGAGTATCTTTCAAATCAAGCACCCTTTCGCTTCGCCAAACTCTAATCACACGAATTGATTTATCTTCTCTCAGATACACCACTCTATAGGGTACATGAATCAATTCTCGAATTTGCTCTGAGTTAAATTCAGGTACTTTCCTACCAATGTCAGGGTTTGCAGGTATTGTTTCAATATGCTTAATGATACTTGTTACAAACTGTTCACCTATGTGAGAAACACCTTTCTTGGTGTAATAATCTATAATTGATTCTAAATCAGCATATGCAGAATCAGAGATAAAGATTTTCAAGTTTCAATACCCAATTTCATTTTTACATCTTTAAGGCTTTGCTCCTTGCCTTCTTTAATTTCCAATAGACCTTGCGTTACTGCCCTCATAAATACACGTTCTTCCTCCAGATTTTCATATTCTTCCAGACCTTGTACCACAGCTACCCCGCGACCTCTGCTTGTTAACAATATTGGCCTGTGATTATCTTGTGCTCGACTGACTATTTTACCTGGATTCACTTTCAAATCTGATAAAGGAACTACATCTTGAGAAAATTTAATAGGCATCTGTATTTACTCCAAAAGGTGCTGTTATTAGGACTGATTATAGCACCAGTAAACAGAATTACAAGGGAAACATCATCGCTCTAAACTATCATAAACCTCAAATTCAAGATCGAAAAAATTAGAAAGCATCTTTAAAAAACACTTCATCAATTGAAAACTGAGCCTGATAAAAAAAATACTGTTTTTTCATTGACCGATCCCACTGAAAACTTGACAACCATCTAAATTCACTATAATCCGAATAATTTAACAATCAGTGTACCAAATGAAGCGGAGTATTTCACAAGGTTTTCAGAGGTTTTAAGTATGGTATTGAGCATTTTTGACTTATTAAAGGCATTTTCAATCAGGCTGGCTTTTTTTTTCTCATCTGTTTGGGTTATGCCTTTTTGCAGGTCATCAACAATCTCAACAATGTGCTGTGACTCTGCTGGATTGGCCTCATTTTTGATTTTATTGAGAAATTGAATCAAACTCTGGGCATTTTGGTCTATTTTAGGTACTGGCCATCTCATAACTTGGGTTTTTACCATCACCGATATTTATCCGCTCAAACAGGCGAGTCTTGAGACCTTTATAGGGTTTTGGGGTTTGGCTAATGTTGAATAATATCAACTGTAAAAAGCATCTCTTTGCTTACCAATAATCTGTAGTTTTAAAATATGTTCGCTCATTTCCAGCAAGGCACGGGGATCCTAACCAGTATAAAAATGCAATACAACGCCAGTACGCCACAAGTTTTGTGAATGTTTTAAATGGGTGGCAAAATAAGTCACCAGCCGAAAAAAGAAGTCGCGGGGCTGGGCAGATAGTTCTAGTTCAAAATAGCTTATTTTTGATTGATGTAGTTTGGTATCAAATAACTGTTGTAGATTTTCAGGTTCATCCATGTTTGTGGCCAGTGGAAAGAGTATATCATCATGGCGAAAGTCATAGACAAAACCCCAGTGATAGTTGATGATAATGCGTTTGAGAATAGCAATACCTTCATCATCATAATAGACCGTTTCACAGCCCTTGGATTGCTGTATTTCGATCTCGCCATCGGTAGTGATATAGCGTTTATCGCCGTTATGCAAGGCCTGCTTAAAATCCTTTGCGCTTAAAATCCCGTGTGTATCCCTATTTTTATGCTCATAGTTAACAATCTCATAAATACCATAAGTCAGCCAATGGCGTTGATTAATCAGTACAAACTTAGCATTGACCTTGTTATCATCAATGTCGTCAAAACTGCTTTCAGGAAAGATATAACCATAGGCGTTGGCGGTTTTGAGTTGTGCCAACAAGTTTGTTTCATCCCATTTGCTGTTCTTAATGGCTTTTTGCATCTGCGCATAATCGATATGAGGCTGCCCTATTTTTTCAAAATCATCCGATATCTGTTTAATTTTAAGGGTGTAGTCTGTTATGCCTTTTTGTGCTTCTTGCTGGGCATTATGTACTATTGCAGCCTGGATTTTTTTAAACTTTGGTGATTGCGTGTCGATGCTGTTATCCATATCAATATCAAAAAAATGTAATCGTATCTGCTCGGTCTGATATTTTCGTCTGAGGGCATTTTCTCTGCCCCAGTATTTTTTATTGCTATTTTCACAAAAAGAATAAACTATAAAGATATGTGATGGTTGACTGGCAGTATTATTTTTCAGGCGATCGCTGATAAGCTCCAGCCATTTATCTGGCTGTTCATTGGCACGTTGGTTGCACAGCACCAGATAAGTTGACTCACTGCTAATAAAAAAACTATGGGTGCTGTGCATAATCACCTGCCCACCAAAATCCCAGATACTTAAGTTTATCTTAGCCAGTTTTATAACAGAAACGCTGACTCTAGGGGTGGCTCTCTCATCACGCTTAGGCTGTTGTACGTGTAGCAACCTGACCAGACTGGTTTTGCCAGCACCACCATTACCCAACACGATTAAACGCGCTTCACCAGTTGCATTTAATTGTCCTGTTAATTTATCATTGAGCCAGTCTAACAGCACTGCTGCTGATTTGGCTTTGTGCTGTTCTTCGGGTAATGATAAATAAGCCTGTAAAAATTTAACTATAGCTGCTGATGTATATAAGCTACCATTTAATGCTGACTTAAAAATTTCATCCAGCCAGGTTTCATCCATTTTTTTGAGCTTTGGAACTGAATATTCTGTCACCCATAAGGGTAAATGCTCAAGATTAACACCTTGAGTTAAAGCAGATATGTCATAATTTATTTGCTTGACAAATAATTCGGAGGCGAAGGCGGCGACGATCCTAATTTAATTTAGTGTTTTTTAAGTTAACCCTAATCCCGATATAGAAAACACGTTTATAACATAATCCCTTGATACGCCTAGCCAATCTAAAAAATGCCACATCACCAATAAGGTGACTCGGAATTTTTTACCTTCACTATACGCACCAATGATTTGCACTCTAATTCGCGTTTCTATATTGGGATTAGGGGTTAATATAACTTAAAGAAGCTCTGAAAAACAGAGAATTGTTTTATTCTGGCTACAAACACCTTAATTTTATCTACCTTAATTCGTAACTTGTCTCAATTTAGCAGCTGTGTTAGCTTTTTTTAATCAGTAAGGCTGTTTGAGCAAATAGCATCTAGAAAAACACTAATAAATATGATGAAAAACGGTACTGATGAAACCAAATATACTATAGCGAGTTTTTTACTGATTTAAAAAAAACTAACACAGCTACGCTACATAGTTACAAATAATTTATTGCAGTTATACCATTTTATCAATATTGCAAGCTTGAAGTTACATTGACAAAACAAGTATAATCTACTCCTTTGTAAAACACCGCTTTGTTGTGGATAAATCTATGTTGACGTTTCAAGAAATAATTTTAAAACTACAGGAGTTTTGGGCTAAAAATGGTTGTGTGATTGTGCAGCCGCTAGATATGGAAGTGGGCGCTGGGACTTTTCATCCTGCTACATTTTTACGTTCAATCGGGCCTGAGCCGTGGAACAGTGCTTATGTACAACCTTGTAGGCGACCTACTGATGGACGCTATGGAGAAAACCCCAACAGACTGCAACATTATTATCAATTTCAAGTGGTGTTAAAACCTTCGCCGGATAACATCCAGCAACTCTATCTGGATTCTCTTAAAGCAATCGGTGTTGATACTGAAGCACATGATGTTCGTTTCGTTGAAGACAATTGGGAATCACCTACTCTGGGTGCCTGGGGTCTAGGCTGGGAAGTCTGGCTGGACGGAATGGAAATCAGTCAATTTACTTACTTTCAACAAATCGGCGGCCTGGATTGTAAACCGGTGACAGGTGAAATAACGTATGGTCTGGAACGTATTGCCATGTGTTTACAGGATTGCAGTAATGTTTTTGATCTGATCTGGACTCAAAATGGTGAACGCACGGTAAGCTACGGCGATATTTATCATCAAAATGAAGTCGAAATGTCCCGTTATAATTTTGAATTGGCAAACACAGGTTCATTGTTTGACTGGTTTGATACCTGTGAAAAAGAGTGCATTAAACTAATAAATGAAGACTTGCCATTACCCGCTTATGAAATGGTGATGAAAGCATCGCATGCTTTCAACCTGCTCGATGCCCGAAGCTCTATCTCGGTAACTGAACGCCAAGCATACATATTACGCGTACGACAACTTTCAAGAGCAGTAGCAGAAAAATATTTTGAAAGTCGTGAAGCTTTAGGCTTTCCGATGAAATAAATAGTGCTGTAGATATTAAAAAAACATAATGATGACTAAATTTATAAAACATAGCCCCTCAGTGAACGCTGTGTTTTCTGTGGTGAAGAAAGAAACATGATAGAAACAAAAGACTTATTAATCGAGATTGGGACAGAGGAATTACCACCAAAGTCATTAAAAAGACTGGCCATGGCTTTTAAGGAAGAAGTGAGCCAGGCTCTAAAACAACACGATCTAAAATTCAGTGATGCAAATTGGTATGCCACGCCTCGCAGACTTGCAATCCTGTGTAAACAACTTGAAATAACACAGCAAGACAAAGAACAACAACGTCGTGGTCCAGCTCTGTCAGCCGCATTTGATGATGAAGGCAAGCCAACACGAGCAACCGAAGGTTTTGCCAAATCTTGCGGTGTAGAAGTAAGTCAACTTGAGCAACTCGAAACAGATAAAGGCACATGGTTAGTCTTCAATACGATTGTAAAAGGAAAACAAACATCTGAACTTATTCCGTCTATTATTGAGTCAGCCCTAAGTCGTTTGCCTATTGCCAAACGCATGCGCTGGGGTGACAGCGATGTTGAATTTGTACGCCCAATAAAATGGCT
>JAESTH010000097.1 GCA_016763695.1 Alcanivoracaceae bacterium | reverse complement strand
ATTAATTTCGAGTATTTTAAAATGGTGTATAGTGATATTACGTGCCTTTCTTTCAACCTCAATCCCTTCACGGGCTAATTGATAAAGTCGCTTACCATTGTGATGAAGGGCGGAGTACATGGGGGGGATTTGTTGGATGTCACCTGTTAGTTGTTTTGTAGCTTGCTGAATTTCTTTGGCGCTTAAACAGGTTTTATCTGATGTTTTTACAATCGATCCTGTGGCATCACCCGTGTCGGTCTGACTGCCTATTTGGCATTGTGCAATGTAAACCTTGTCAGCATTGAGCATTAAGCCAGCGATTTTGGTGGCATCACCAAAACAGCAGGGTAATAAACCAGTGGCCATAGGGTCTAAGCTACCTGTATGTCCTGCTTTTTTTGCGTTGAGAATTCTTCTTACTTTTTGTAGAGCCAGGTTTGAGGTAATACCTGGTGGTTTATTTAACAGGAATAATCCATGAACATCTTGCCAAGTGGATTTTTGTTGTTTATTCCTCTTCTTCAAGACCTGGGTCGCTGTTTCTGGCTTTGCTGATGAGTGATTCTAAATTTGCACCGCGCTCTAATGAAGCATCATAGACAAAGCGTAATTCTGGTACGCGCCTAGCGCGTATTTTTTTAGCCACTATTGGGCGGATAAACGGCGCATTATCTTTAAGTATGGTTAAAGCCTCTTGATGATATTCTGGGAACAGTGTATTGAAATAAATCGTAGCAATAGATAAGTCTCTGGTTAGATCAACATCAGATATAGCAACGTGTTTTAGTTCTTTGTCATACTCAAATTCTTCACGCACAGCTACTGCGACTATGCGCAGTATTTGTGCGGACATGCGATCTGAGCGAGTAAATTCTCTAAATGCCATTATATTAAGTCCATGTGTTAGTCTAAAGTTTTCTTCACTTCAACGCGTTCGTAACATTCTATTTCGTCACCTGCGGTGATGTTTTCGTAGCCATGAACACCAATACCGCATTCGGTACCTGATTTGACTTCATTAACATCATCTTTATAGCGGCGTAATGACTCAAGCTCGCCTTCGAACACGACTACGTTATCACGTAAAACGCGAATTGGATTATCATGTTTAATAGTTCCTTCCAATACGAGGCAACCAGCAATGAGGCCAAATTTAGATGAACGGAATACATCTTTAACTTCTGCAGTACCGATAATGACTTCTTTGGTTTCAGTTCCCAGAAATCCGGTGATAGCAGCTTTGATATTGTCAATGGCTTCATAAATAATGCTGAAGTAATGCAGATCCAGATCATTTTGTTTGATCACCTCACGCGCGGCTTTATCTGCACGAACATTAAAGCCAATAATAATGGCTTTTGCTGATAATGCCAATTGTGCATCTGCATTTGTGATGCCACCAACGCCAGTGGAAATGGCTCTGACTTCTACATCATCATTGCCCAGTGTGGTCAATGACTCAGCTAGTGCTTCGACACTACCTTGTACGTCCGCTTTTATTAACAGGTTAACAACAAGTTTCTCTTTTTTGCCCATGCTAGACAAGAGGTTTTCGAGTTTGGCTGCCTGTTGAGCTTTTAATCGTAAATCACGTTCATGTGTTTTTCTTTCTGCGGCAGCAGATTTTGCACGCTTTTCATTTTTAACCACCAGAAAGTCTTCACCAGCAACAGGTACGCCTGAGAGTCCCTGAATGACAACAGGTATTGATGGACCGGCTTCAGTTACTTCTTCGCCTAATTCGTTTAACATTCTTCTGGCGCGACCAAACTGTTCACCACTGAGTACCATGTCGCCTTTTCGTAGTGTGCCAGATTTTACTAAGATTGTTGCGACTGGGCCTTTACCTTTGTCAAGGCTAGATTCTACGACAATACCTTTAGCTGGTATATCCACTGGAGCTTTTAACTCCATTAATTCAGCCTGTAAAGAAATGGCTTCTAATAAATTATTAATTCCAAGGCCTGTTTTTGCCGATACTGGGATAAATTGTGTTTCACCACCCCAATCTTCAGGTATGACTTCGTGGTTTGATAAATCCTGTTTGGCTTTATCAATAGTCGCACCCTCTAAATCCATTTTATTGACAGCCACAATAATGGGTACTCCAGCGGCTTTTGCGTGTTTTACCGCTTCAATAGTTTGTGGCATAACACCATCATTGGCAGCCACTACAAGTATGACGATATCGGTGGCTTTTGCCCCACGTTTTCGCATGGCAGTAAATGCAGCATGACCAGGTGTATCAATAAAAGTTATAACGCCATGATTTGTTGTGACATGATATGCGCCGATATGTTGTGTTATACCACCTGCTTCATTGTCAGTAACTTTAGCGCTTCGAATATAGTCTAATAAGGACGTCTTGCCGTGATCAACATGGCCCATAACGGTTACAACAGGTGGCCTTATTACGGCATTTTCATCGTCAATTTCATCCGATTGTGACTGTAACTCTTCGGCAATGGTTTTTGTTTCAACTAAATCTACTTTATGGCCCATTTCTTCAACAACCAAAACAGCGGTATCCTGATCCAGAATTTGATTGATGGTTACCATCATACCCATGGTCATTAGTTCTTTGATAACATCTGCAGATTTAATAGTCAATGCTTTTGCTAAATCAGATACTGTGATGCTATCAGTAATTTTAACTGTTTTAATCTGATCTGCAACTGGTTTGGTAAAGCCGTGTTTTTCTGCTTTTTTGAAATCTGGTTTCAACTGGTGATTTCTTCTTCCACCTTTTACATGCAGTTGCTTTCTGCCATATTTATTTTTCGGGTTTGCTTTTGCAGCAGCTCCAGCACCTGGGCTCCGATTTGGAGTTGCCACTTTATTAGTTGTTTTTGCTTTGCCTTTGTTTTGTTGTTCTTCACGCCTTAATTTTTCTTTTTTACGTTTTTCAACAGCAGCCATTACTTGTCTTTGTACTTGTTCTTCAATGGCCTGATCGGCTTTATTTTTAGCTTCAATCACTGCTTCTTTGGCTTTTTCTTCTTCACTTTTTTCATTGGCCTTATCTTCGATGATCTTGGCTTCTTTCTGCTTTTGTTCTTCTGCATCCTTCAGTTTTTGCAGTTCAGCTTGTTCTTGCGCTAGCTTTTCTGCTTTGATCTGTTCAGTTTTATGCTGCTCATCTAGTTCTTTTTGTTTCTTTTCTTGAACCTGTTGTTGTTTCGTTTCTTCAACTTGTGCTAGCTGCTGCTTTCTTTCATCGAGTGCATGCTGAGCCTCTAATCTGTCTTTGGCTATTTCATCAAGTTCAGCTTTGTCAGGTTTGTTGAAGGTTCTTTTCTTTCTAACTTCAACATTAACGGTTTTCGTTTTGGATCGTATCCCTGTGCCACTGGATATTTTCAAGGTGCCAGTTGACTTCCTCTTCAATACCACTTTTTTTCTGGGAGATTGATCTTTTTTATCTTTACCATGAGAGTTACGCAAATACGCTAGTAATTGCCTCTTGTCTTCATTGCTAATGGCATCTTCTGCATTTTTTAATGCTATACCTGCACTGCTCAATTGTTCCATTAACTGATCGAGTGAAATACCTAGTACTTCTGCTAATTGTTTTACTGTTACTTCAGACATTCTGAACCTCTATGCGTTTACTCTTCTTCAAACCAATGTTTACGAGCTTCCATTATTAATTCCGATGCTTGTGTTTCGGTTAAATCAGTGATTTCCATTAATTCATCTGTCGCCAAATCTGCCAAGTCATCGCGTGTTATTATTTCTTTTGTCGCCAAGCCAAAGGCAAGTTTGTCATTCATTCCCTCTAGTTTTAAAATATCATCGGCTGGTTTTGATTCTTCTAGTTTTTCTTCGTTTAATATCAATTGTGTTAATAGTGCATCTCTGGCACGTTGGCGTAACTCTGCAACGATGTCTTCGTCAAAGCCTTCAACGGATAGTAACTCAGACTCATCAACATAGGCTATCTCATCCACTGAGCTGAATCCTTCCTGAACCAGCAAGACAGCCATGTCTTCATCTATATCAAGCGCTTCCATAAATGTCTCTACAAATACCATTGCCTCAGACTGATTTTTTTCACTGGCTTCTTTTGCTGTCATTACGTTGATGTTCCAACCAGTTAATTCACTGGCTAGACGAACATTTTGTCCCCCTCGGCCAATGGCTTGTGATAACTTATCTTCAGCAACTGCAACATCAATGCTATGTCTGTCTTCGTCTACAACAATGGATTCTATTTCAGCTGGAGCCATTGCGTTTATAACAAACAGTGCTGGATCTTCATCCCACAATATAATATCTATTCGCTCACCACCGAGTTCGTTTGAAACTGACATGACGCGGGAGCCGCGCATACCAACACAAGCACCAATTGGATCGAGTTTTGAGTCTGCTGAAAATACGGCTATTTTAGCACGAAAACCAGGGTCTCGGGCAGCTCCCTTAATTTCAATCAGGTTTTGATCAACTTCAGGTACTTCAATTTTAAAAAGTTCAACTAAAAATTCTGGAGCGCCTCTGGAAAGTGTTAATAACGGGCCTCTATTTTCTTTATTGACTTCAATTAACATGCCACGTAATCTGTCACCACGTCTGACCGATTCTCTTGGAATGCCATGATCTCTGGGAATAATGGCTTCTACCTTGTTACCCAGATCCAGAAATATATGTCCTCTATCGGCACGTTTAACCACGCCATTGAGTATTTCGCCAACTCTGTTTTCATAACGATCAACTATTTGCATGCGTTCAGCTTCTCTTACTTTCTGTAAGATAACCTGTTTCGCTGTTTGGGCGGCAATTCTACCAAATTCTATGGAGTCCATTTCTTCTTCATGTATATCGCCGATTTCAACTTCAGGGTCGTCAGCTTTGGCATCATCTACTGTTATTTGTTTGTCTTCAAACTCAAAGTCTTCATCAGCTACAACTTCCCAGCGTCTATAACTACGGTATGTGCCTGTTTGGGTGTCAATAATTACCTTAACATCCATATCTTTGCGGTGCTTTTTTCTGGTTGCTGTTGCTAAAGCTATTTCGATTGCTTCATAAATGACCTCTTTGCTAACATTTTTTTCGTTAGAAAGGGCTTCTGCAACATATAGAATTTCTTTACTCATTATTTAACTCCATCAAATCCAGGGTTAATTCTGGCTCTCATAATTTTATCAAATTGAATAGTTATCTGATCTTCATCTGTCCTTATAGATATTTTTTCACCGTCTACAGATAGAATTTGTCCTTTTATTTTTCTGCGACCGTCTACCATTTGATTCAGTTTTATTTTTACTTTTTCTCCAGAAAATTCGGAGAACTGTTGTGCACTAAATAATATTCTATCCATTCCTGGAGAGGAAACTTCCAATATATAGGCCATTGATATGGGCTCTTCAACGTCCAAAATCCCTGCTACTTCATGGCTAACTGTTGCACAATCATCTACACTGATGCCAGTATTGTCACCAATACCCTTATCAATATAAACTCTTAATAAGGCATCAACCTTACGTACCTGGTACTCTAGTCCCCAAAATCGATAACCTAAGTCTTCAACTACAGGAGCGAGTAATGCTGTTAATTTATCTTGTTTCATTTCTATTTAAATTACCATCAAAAAAGGCCCCTAAAGGAGCCTTTAAAGTAGAAACAAAAGTATGTTTGTTTCCATAATTAATTGGTAGCGGGGGCAGGATTTGAACCTACGACCTTCGGGTTATGAGCCCGACGAGCTGCCATACTGCTCCACCCCGCATCATCAAGATTGAGGATTTTAACACTAACTTTTTAAATTGCAACTATTAATTTTCTCTATTTGCTTTTATTTACTTTTATTTGCCATTGCGGCTACTTTTCCTATGGTTAGTCCTTGCACTAATATACTGAAAATAACCACACCATAGGTTGCTGTTAATAAGGGGTCTCGCCATTGTCCCGGAGGTATTGAAAGGGCCAAGGCTACAGAGATACCCCCACGCAGGCCGCCCCATGTAAGGATTTTAATGGCGTGTGGTGAATAGGAGTTTTTAAATTTTAATAATGCAACAGGTAAACCCACGCTGATAAATCGGGCAATTAAGACGGTGGGGATAATAAGTAATGATGCCAAAACATAATTTTGTGATATTTGGATGATTAATAATTCTACCCCGATTAATAAAAACAATAGGGCATTGAGAATTTCATCAATGAGTTCCCAAAAATCATCTAATCTTTTACGGGTGTTTTCGCTCATGGCCAGTTTTCTACCATGATTGCCTATCATTAATCCCGCTATGACTATAGCTATTGGACCTGATATATGCAAATGCTGTGCCAACGAATAGCCGCCAGTAACCAGTGCCAGTGTAATAAGTACTTCAACCTGATAGTCATCAACGGTTTTTAATAATAGGTAGGCAATATAACCAATAATAAAACCATAAATGGCACCTCCTAATGCTTCTTTAATAAATAACAGGCTGATATGGCTAAATGAGACTTCTTGTTGCCCTGTTGCTATTTCTAATACCACTATAAAAAAAACCACAGCAATGCCATCGTTAAATAATGATTCGCCAGTGATTTTAACTTCTATTGATTTTGGAGCCCCTATTTTTTTTAGTATTCCCATCACTGCGATGGGGTCGGTTGGTGAAATTAATACACCAAATAACAGACAGTATATGTATGAAATTTCTATGCCTAATCCATTAAATATATAAAAAGCAACGATGGAGACGATTCCCGCAGATATGGCAACACCTATGGTTGCTAAAATTGCAATGGTATCTGCCAGTTCTGCCAGTCTGTTAATGTTTACGTGTAAGGCGCCAGCAAAAAGCAGAAAGCTTAACATGCCATTGAGAACAGCATCATTGAAATCTATTTGAGAAAATATGTTTTGAATGCTCGCGGTTGAGAATAAACCTATTTTGTTACTGATAATTAATGCGATAGACATCAACAGCCCAATTAACATGATGCCAATGCCATTAGGTAGCTTTATGGTCTTATAGTTAATCAGGGAAAATAATGCTGCTAGGCTTAAAAGTAGGGCAACCATATCAAACAAAGACATAAAAATTCCTGTGTATAATAATTTAATTGCCTAGACTATCAAAATTAGAAAATGAATACAAGTATCTATTTGGCGTATTTTGAGCAATAACTTACATCTATGTGCCTGATATCGCCCAACAGTTACTAAAAAAAAATAATGCTATTTGTAAAAGGCTTTTTCTATGACATTAATTAAACGTTTTTTGCTGAAGGGTTTTGCAACAATATCAACAATTTTTAGTTTGTGGCATTGCTGAAAAACTTTATCAGTTAAATCTGCGGTGATTACAATGATTGGTATTGATTTTGAGTTCTGCCAGGTTTTTATTAAGCTGAAGCCATCCATTCCTGGTAAGTGATAATCAACAAAAAGTAAGTCATAGTTATTTCTATCTAACATGATGAGTCCTTCTTCTGCATTATCAACAATATCAACCAAATGTCCCATTTTTTCTAACATTTCAATACTGACCTGCTGGTTGATGGTGTTATCTTCTATAACCAGAAGTTTTAATGCAACTGATGTTGTTTGTTTTTCAATAGGTGATTGGTTTATATTTTCTTTAAAATTATTGTCAGAGCACAACTGCTGTATTTTCCTGAGTGTAATAGGAGGAGGCAGTAACTTTAAGAGCTTATTATAAGTCAGGAGATTTTTATTGATTTTTGCTAAATCAAAATCAAAACCAATAACATTGATTTCGATATTACATTCAATGGCTTTACTTAACTGCTTTTTCTGAATTTGACCGATTGTTGTCAGTGTATCCATAAAAACACATTTTGTGTTGGCCTTTAATGAGGAGCTATGATTAATGCCCAATATTTTAAAATACTCAATGAGGCTTTCTTTAAGATCGTGTTGTTGAACAAGTAAGCACACTTGGGTGTCATTAAAAGTATTATTCAGGAGGGTGCTGGGGTCAGTATGTTGCAGGTCAACCTCTAACAATAACGTTGTTGTGAAAGTGCTGCCATGATTAATTTGTCCCTGGGCTGTAATTTTGCCATGCATTTTTTCTACCAGTTGCTTAGCTATGGCAAGCCCTAAACCAGTGCCTCCAAATTTACGGGTAATAGCTGTATCTGCTTGAGCAAAGGGTTTAAATAGGTCATCAATCATTTCATTGTCAATACCAATGCCAGTATCTTTTATACTTATAATGACTTTATTTTTATCTGCTGTCGATGATGTTACATTTAACGATATGCCTCCCTCTTTAGTAAATTTAAAGGCATTACTTAACAGGTTAAATAAAATCTGTTTTATACGGATTACATCGCCAACTCTGTGCCTGTTTATTCTATGGTCAAATTGACAGGTGAAAAGTAATTGTTTTTGTTTGACCTGGGATGTGAATGTTCTGATGATTTCATCTATTAATAACAGCAGGTCAAAACTCTGTAGCTCCAACTCCAATTTGCCTGCTTCGATTTTAGATAGGTCGAGTATGTCATTAATAATATCCAGTAGGTGTCTACCTGAGACCATTATTGAGTCGGCATAAATTCTTTGTTCTTCATCCATATTTGTGTCGAGCATCAGTTCACTCATACCCAAAACACCATTGAGTGGTGTTCGAATTTCGTGGCTGACCCTGGCCAAAAAATTGCTTTTTGCTTCACTGGCATCTTTGGCAATTTGCTTTTGTGCCAGTTGTTTGGTGATTTCCAATTCATAGAGGATTTTTCTTTTGTAAACATACATTAACCAAAACAATATGCTCACCGCGCTAATTATGTATAACAAATACGCCCAAGTAGTTTTCCAGGGAGGTGGCATGATGGTAAATGAGTACTCTGAAGGCTCTGACCATTTGCCGTAATTACTTCTACCTCTTACTTTAAAGTTGTACTCTCCAGCGCTCAAGTTAAGAAAAGAGTATATGTCGTCTTTACCAGTATTGATCCATTGGTCATTGAGTCCATCTAAAATATATTGGTACTCGATGATTGCAGAATAGGTAAATGAAAGTAGGGCGACATTGAAGTTTATTGACCCATAATTATGTTCTAAAACGAGTTTTTCGGTGTTTTGAATGGAAAACCTATTTCCAGCAACTTCTAGAGTGTCAATTACAATGGTGGGTTTTTTGGTAGGTATTGCTTTAAATATTTGATTGTCTGAGGCGATACCTGATTCTGTTACTATGGCTGTTGTATTATTTGATGGAAGGATATCTATAATATTGTCCGAGGGAAGTCCATTTTCTTTAGTGAAAACCTTATAATGGAATGTTTCGGTGTTGATCTCTACAATGCCATCTTCTTCTGTCGCTATTATTAAATTTTTGTCATGATAGTCTTTAATTTTGGAAAATTTAATTAAAGGTAATATATTTCGATATTTGTCTTCTTGGAGGATTAATTCTTCACCATTCCACAAAAGTTGATATAAGCTACCGTCTGATATAATCCATACATTATTGCTGTCGTTATCTAAATAAAAATTAATATCAGTTTGTTTTATTGGGTTTTTAAAAAGGACATTAAAAGTTTGATTATTAGCATCAAAAGACTCAATGCCATGATTTGTTCCCATCCATATTGTCCCATCAATACCTTGCTCCATTTGGAAGATAGAGCTGCCTTTTAAGTGATTATCTGTGGAGTTTTCAATAAATTCGGCAGTCATATTGGCTTCATCGAAGTAGCCAATTTTTTTCTCGCTTGATAAATAAAAATACAGTTTCCGATCTTCTCCTCTGTGTATTAAATCGACATTGCCTAATGATCTTCCTTGTTTATTTGTAACTTTAGAAACTTCACCCGTCATTGTATCCATTTTATGTATACCAAGTGTTGAACTGATCCAAAGGGTTTCTAATGAATCTTGAAATAAGCTGTCAATACTGGTTGAGCCACCACCAAGGTTTGGGCTGAAGCTTTTTTGTAATATAAGCTGTTCATTGTGACGGTTTAATAAATCTATCTTGGATGAAGGATGTGCAACCCATATATTGTTTTTATACTGGAATGCATTGTGCATATCATTTGGCTCTTTTTTCTTTGAGAAATAAATATTGTATCTGTCCCAATCAGGTGCTAATTTAATGAGTCCTTGTCCATAGGTTCCTATCCATATATTGTTATCATGATCTTCCATGATGAAAAGTACTTGATATTCTGAGTCAAAAATTTCTCCATTTTCGTAAAAAATAATTTTATGAAGGGAGTTATTAGAAAACTGGAAAAATGCATTCTTTGCACCAATCCAAAGATTGTCTTTTGAATCAATCAACAAGCTTAGAGCTGAGTTATGTTTACCGTTTGAATACTTGGCTAACATAGATTCTGAAACAACAGAGTCGAATGTACGTGATTTTTCATTATATTTAAAAACTCCGGGAAAACCTCCTGCGAAAATTTCTCCTTTACTTGATTCTGCAAAGCCATAAATAGGGCTTGATAAAGGGTCGTTTATGTCATTTGAGAAATTAAATGATTGTGATTTGCCAGTATTGATATCAAAATAAAACACCATAGAATCTATTGTACAAACCCATAATCTATTTTTTGAATCTATAAAAATTTCAAACGTTTTTTTAGAAGTTAGCCATGCATCTTTATCTGTATGTAAGTGTTTTATAAATTTATTTTGAAGGGTGTTCCATTGATAAATTCCGTCACCATATAGTGAGAACCACACATTATTATTTTTATCTGATGCCATGCCATAAAGGTTTTCTGTAGGTATATTGAATAAGTTTGATTGGGTATTTTTGATGTTTGTTGATTTGTGACTATAAATGTCAAATATAGCAACGCCCACTGGTTCTATTGACACCCATAGTTTTCCATTGGCCATAAGTAATAATTCTTCCATGTAATTACCAGGTAAAGAATAATCGTCAGATTTATCTTTTGAAAAGTTTAAAAATTCAGATGAATCATAGCGACTTAAACCTCTTGAAGTAGCTAGCCAAATAAAGCCGTTCTCATCTTGGACTATATCTTGTATATGATTGCTTGGTAATCCATTTTTTGAACTGTAGAATGTTGCTGGAATAAATTTTTTATTAATAATGTCGGTCTGAGCATATGCGCTTTGTATGCTGATAACCAGAAGAAAAATAATTGGAGTCAAATTTATCAATTTATTATACAAGGTAATAACGGATTCTATAATTATAACAAGATTTATAAAAATATTCCAGTGAAATTAGATTTGTAAGATAATATTGTAAACATTAAAGGATAATAAAAAACACTCTAATAGCTTAAGGATAGAATTGGCAACAAAAACTTGAAAATTAAATTTAAAACCCAAAATCAACCTTACTGTAATTTTATTGAGACAAAAATGACACAAAGTATGCATGGTTATAGAGGAACCACGATTATTGGTTTTAGAAAGGGCAATCAGGTAGTGATTGGTGGTGACGGACAGGTGACATTGGGTAACACGGTTATGAAAAGCAATGCGCGCAAAGTCCGTCGGCTTTATCGTAATGAAGTGATCGCAGGCTTTGCTGGAGCAACTGCTGATGCTTTTACTCTTTTTGAGATTTTTGAGGCTAAACTGGAGAAGCACTCAGGTCATCTGGTGCGCTCGGCTGTAGAAATGGCAAAAGAGTGGCGCACAGACAGGAGGCTAGGACGACTAGAAGCATTATTGGCTGTAGCCGATAAAGAAACCTCATTAATTATTTCGGGAAACGGAGATGTCATTGAACCTGAACACGGGCTTATTGCCATTGGTTCTGGCGGCGCTTTTGCGCAAGCAGCAGCTTTAGCAT
>JAESTH010000096.1 GCA_016763695.1 Alcanivoracaceae bacterium | reverse complement strand
TGTTAGAACATGGGCCAGTTGAGCCTTTACAACTGCCTAAAGAGCTGGCACAAATGACAAACCATTTATTTGTATCTATGGCTTTACCAGGACCTAGCATGTATTCCCACCAGCCATCAGTATCACCTTCACCGTGACTCGCTGCATGAGAGTCAACAGATAATCCTGTCAATATTAACACGGCATTGTCTTTGTTGGCGTTTAGTTCGCCCCATGTTTCATACGCCAATATGGCCTGGTTGAGTTCACCACCATGCCGCATCTTAAAATGATCTAAATGGTATAAATTTAAATGACTTGCCATAAATAAGTTGCTCGTCATTCCTGCGAAGACAGGAATCTAATTTTATAAAATCTAGCGAAATGACTAGCTTTACAGACATGACACCAGAAAATTAACGTAAAAAAGCGACAAATACTACTTGTCGCTTTTTGACTTGGTTCAACATTGTAAGCTATATTAAGTTGTATTTCTATATCTTCTTAACCAAATTGCCAGAGCTGTCATTATTGTTGCAAAAATAGCCCCATATAATATTTCTATACTGGCAAGTGAAGAAAGCATATTATTTATAATCATTGATATTGTTGTACCATCATCAGGATTAAAATGAAAAGACTGACCAGAGACTGAGCCAGATGCGTATGGTAATAACCCATGCGCCATATAATTCAAGGGCTCTTTAAACATACTGAAATTAGTAAATTTAAATGTCAAAACACTAACCCAGTACCATGAAAAGGCAAATATAGAGGGGACAAAGACCGCAAACAAAAAGGGTCTGCGCTTACTGATTGAAGAACTAAAAATTAACCAGCCATATATCGGTAATGCCCATAGCATTTGTACCATGATACCTAACAACATTATTTTGGCTCCTGAAAACAGACTTGCAGGTGACCAAACTAACTGGATAGGGTTTAGACCATGGAATAATAGGATAACCGTGTACAATAACATTATTGCGATTATTGATAGTAAAAATATAAACACAAATACCAATGGCGCAAAAAACATAGCGGTTAATAATTTTGATATTACCGTACTGGCATCAGATATCGGCAGTGATTTCCAAAATAGGATACTCTGGTCTTTTCTGTCATCAAATAATGACCCCAACAGAAAGAAGAACAACACAAAAAATAATACTACCAAATATAGTGATGATATTGACATCATCTGAATATCCCAAAACATAACCAGCTTTTCTGGAGAGAGTTTGGATAATTCCCTGACGCCAGTATCTGCCAAGTCACTTGCTCCCGACTTATTGGCCAAAATCATACCAGTGATATACACACCCAGGCTCAACACAAACAACACTATACTTATTATAATTGGAGCCTTTATAAAAGCACCTCGATGTTCCCAAAACTCTCTTTTAATTAGAGCTTTCATTGTTTTTATCATGACGGTTCCTCCTCTTTAAGCATAGCCACAAATAGATCTGCTACTCCTGGCCTCTGTACCTCACCTATTGCCTCAAGCTCACCTCTGTTGTGGTGTTTAAATAACATAACGTGTTTACCAAAGACTTTGCGTGATTGTAGTGGTTTAAAAGACATGGCATCGTCATAATTTTCATTACTGACCATCACTTCAAAGTATTCACTGGTTAAATCATCCATACTGGCATCCAGCACTATTCGACCATCTTTTATAAACAATAAGTCTGTTAATATGTGTTCAACCTCTTCCACTTGATGGGTGGTGATTATGATGGTTCTTTCATGATCGAAATAATCATTGAGCAAGTTATCATAGAACTCTTTACGGTATATTATATCCAGACCCAAAGTCGGTTCATCCAATACCAAAAGCTTCGCTTCAATTGACATCACAAGAGAGAGGTGCAATTGTACAACCATCCCTTTAGACATTGATTTAACCTTTTGTTTTACACCTAACTTGGTCTTTTTCAAAAAGGCTTCAGCTTTAGCACGAGAGAACTTTGGATGTGTCTGCTCTACAAAATCCAATACCTCATTTACTTTTATCCAATCAGGCAATACCGCCACATCAGCAATAAAACAGATATCTTCCATCAGTTTTGCACGCTCTTTAAATGGATTGATTGCCATAACTTCCAACTCACCATCATAGGAAGTTAGACCAAGCATCGCTTTTAACAGAGTGGTTTTCCCTGCTCCATTCGGCCCAATTGAACCAACAATTTTACCCTTACCAATGGTTAGATTTATGTTATCTAATGCTTTAAATTTACCATAATTTTTTGATAAATTTTTAGCTCTTATCATGTCTGTCATTATTTATCCCCCGCGACATTTTGTAGCGATTTAATTAGTATTTCTACATCAAGCTTCAAGTCATTGATGCGAGTTTTTATTTGTGGCCATTCAACTGTCATGAATCTTTCTTGATCAGATGCTAACAATTGTTCTCTGGCATGCTCTTTTACAAACATTCCCAGACCACGCTTTTTTTCCACCAGTTCTTCCTCAACTAAATATTGCCACGCTTTAGAAACTGTTATGGGATTTAGTTTATAATCTGCTGCCACTTGTCTAACAGATGGCAAAGCTTCGTTTTCTTTCAAATCTCCAACCAGGATCATATTACGAATTTGATCTTTCAGTTGTAAATAGATGGGCTCTTTGTCATCCCACTGGAAACTCATATTGTGTACCTATTTATTAAACTTTGGTATAAGTAATTTAAATGATTGACTAAAATTAACATTTTTTTGCTTATCAAGCTGATGTTTGATGATAATGTGTTTGTGTTTCATCTCAGCTAGCTCATTGTGATACAACAGATTTGTCATGCCCCAGGAAATCGCCAAGGTTCCGCCAATAGATAAAGAAAAAAATCCTACTATGGTAATTATTTGATTTAGTTGTGTCTTCATATCGCTCACTTCTTTGTTTTAATTTCATTTGTATCTTGGTGTAGTAGTTTAGTATAACACCAGAACAATTGCAAGCCATTTCTACTTTTATCAGCAATTGCTTTTTTTTTGATGCTGGTATATCATGTGTATCTAACTTGATTATTGATTAATAAATACTATGAAATTTAAATTTAGCATCTTATTATTATCCATTATTTTTACTTCAACCACTTTTGCTATTGATACTGAAGAAGGCAAAGATATGTACGAAGAAGATTGCACACAATGTCATGACAGCTCTGTCTTCACCCGTAAGGATAAAAAAGTAGACACTTTTGATGCACTCAAAAAACAAGTCCATAGGTGTGTTACATCTCAGGGATATTCTTGGTTCGAAGAGGATGAAGAAAACGTCACCGCATATTTAAACGATACTTTTTATAAATTTTCAGAAACCACTGATTCTGAATAAATTATATTATGATTTTATAAGTGTAAATACCTATATGACCTGAAGTTGTACCATTAAATATTGAGAAAAAGTTCAGATCTAAAGACGGTGTTAAGAAATAATACGCATCAGTCGCTGTCAATACAAAGCATAGTCAACATTTATATTATATTTTTACCCGTTATTTGTTTGCTTGAATAATAAAAGCAATACAGTCAATAAACAAATTGTCCTGTTAAATAATCATCTCATCATTTACAGCTTAAATTCATCGCCTCATTGTATAATTATTAGATAAAACATCTATTTAGATAATTTAATAAATCATTGTAAAGTCAAACAAAACAAACTATGATAATAGAAGGTTGTGCCTGCTAAAATAACACAGAATCTAAATAAATAGTACACTTCTCACGATCTTTTATTGGCTTGTTATATAAGGAGAAATTTTTATGCTTTTTAATGGTACACAGAAAGAATTAGCAGCATCACTTAACACCATAGGTGCCAGTTTTGCTATTTTCGAAAAAATACAGGATAATACTGGCTTGGTTCTTGTCAGTGCTAACTCACTTTTTGAAGAAATAACTTTAAAGCCTCTTTCTCAGTCAATAGGAATAACAGTAAACGAATTACTTCCTCGTTATGTTGCAAAATCTGTAAGTAACTGTGCAAATAAGTGTATATCAACGCAGTCTCCTCAAGAAACCGAGTTGATTATTGAAAGGGAAGGCAAATCTTCATGGTGGCGCTTTGTAGCCTCTCCTATCATTGGCAATAAAAAGGGCTATCAACGGATAATTGTAACTTTAATTGATATTACTGAAAAAAAATTACTTGAACAAGAACTAAAAAAAGCACGTCAACGTTATGAAGCTGTGGTTGAAACGGCATACGACGGAATAATTACCATTGATAAAGATCATATGATCAAGCTTTTAAATGAGTCTGCTCGTGATATTTTCAGAATAGGTGATGAAAATGTTATTGGCACTCATTTATCACAATTTCTTCCTCAACGATTTAGAAACACACACAAACGCTATGTCAACTCATTTAAAGATTCTCCAGTTGATGCCAGAGCCATGCAATCTCGTACCTCTGTTTATGGTTTACGAAAAGATGGAACGGAGTTCCCAATTGAAGTAACAATTTCTAAAATTAGAGTTGGTACAAATGTTGAAATGACCGCTGTTATTCGTGATATTTCCGAAAAATCACGATTAATCAATGAACTTTCTAAAGCTGCAACCTTTGATTCTTTAACTGGATTAATAAACCGAAGACATGGTTTAGAGTTTATAGAAAGAAACGTTAATCAATGTAACCGATTGAACCATACCTGTAGTATTGTAATGCTGGATATTGACCATTTTAAAGCAATCAATGATAATTATGGTCATTTCGCAGGTGATCAGGTTCTATTAAATTTTTGCAATACACTGAAAAATTCATTACGAGAAATCGATATGGTTTGTCGATGGGGCGGGGAAGAGTTCGTTGTGATGCTTTCAGAAACCTCAACTGAAGATGCAAAAAAGTGGGCTGAAAGAACTCGTCTCAAAATTGCAAATCAAATAACCGAACTTGAATCTGGACAAAGTGTTAGTGTAACTGTTAGTTCTGGCATTTCATCTTTAAATGAAGGTCAATCTACAAATGAATTAATAAGCTTAGCAGACAAAGCTCTTTACCATTCAAAGAATAATGGCAGAAATAGAGTTTCTACCTACGATCAAATTAAAGAAAAAGATTAAAACACCCCAGCCTATGGCATTTTATGACTACATCAGCATAAAGTTAAGTTAATATTTTGCAGCATTGGCATGTGAAACTAGCTTTGTATAGAACAGTTAGCAAAAATACTTCTGCGGTATTATTAACCCTGCTGCATAATACCGTAAATTCAGTCCAAGCCTATTAGTTTGGTACTTCAAGAAACCCGCATCCCTGCGTTGTAGCTTTTATCAAGGAAATGGCCATTCATTACAAGTTACACCTTGAAATGAGACAACTTGCAGTCCTGAATTAAGGTATTATGCCGCAGGATTAATATCACCCATGCACTACCAGTAAATATATGACCAAAAGGAAAATAGCCACCATACTGGTGGTTTCTAACCAATTAACTTTACCATCATCCTGAACAGCTTTCCATAAGACTAACATTGAAGGAAAACCCAACAAAATGACACTACTTGTATGCAAGTTAATCGGAATCACTCCATCAGTGCCTGAAAATATCGGAATAATCCCTGTTTGAGTAAATACTGCCAACATTATCATTGCTATTGGTAACACCAGAAAAGGCACTTGTGTGATTGCTCCCGAAGCATTTGCCATGGCGATGTTATATTTCTTTTGAAAATGAGCCGTACCAATCATGACAAAAGCACCTGAAGATGCAAATACACTTAAAATTACTGCGCCAAACATTTCTGAATAGCCAGCCTCGTTAAGTTTTTCCACTAATATTCCTGCAAATTCACCCACAGAATGACCGCCAATAACTGATGCAACCAGTCCTGCAACACTAAATGCAACAATTGTCATAACTGGCATCAAATCATGATTTCTTTCTGTTACACTTTGTTTTTCACCAGAAAACCTTTTCACTAACCTAATTACAGCTACAACTTGCACCAGTAATAAAATAACACCAAAAATGTATAAATCTGTGACGCTTAATGATGGCGTTTCAACATCTGCAGCTGAGAATAATTTCATTAATACCATTATCATGCCTAAACTGAAGAATACACCCGCAGCCGCAGCGTATAAGTCTGTACTTAAACTAACCAATGGTTTTGGCATATGGGCATCACCCTGAACATCTCTTGGTAATGTTCCACAATATAATCCAAAAGCTGCAGCTCCCACATGCAAAGTGAGAACTGTAACAATAAAACCAACTGTTGGTGAGGCTATTAGCACAAATGCCAACATAACTAGTTCAGGAATATTGCTAGATAAACCCGCCATCGTTCCTGCAACAAATGAATTCATGTTTTTTCTTTGAGCAAACCCATCAACGGCATGAATCATCATTTCTGAAGAGGCAAAAACCACAATTAATCCCCCAACCCCCAAAATAGCTCCTTTCATCCACCCGTGTGTATGCATTATAAAAGTAGCGATTACAATCAAAATCATACCACTAATTAATAACCACAACCACTGTTTACTTGTATGTGAATCTTTTGACATATTTATACCTTCTAAAATTTTTAAAATTGTACCAAATGCCAAGAACAAATTGTGATATAATTTTTGGGTTGTGGATATATTTCACTTTAATTCTATTTAAACTGCTGTAACAGCTTGCGCATTTCATATGGAATCAAAGTATTTATTCATTATTTTTAATTAATATTAGGGGATCAACATGAAAATCAAAAATTCTCACTCACAATTCAAAGAACTTGTTATGAAAGTTCTTTTTATGGGTGTTTTGGGCTTATTTTTTAACACACAATCTTTGGCTGGAGATAATATACAATTATCAGGGCTGATGAATCCAGTTGAGGTACTGTATCCAGAAACTTCAGTACCAACTGTTAAGGCAAGCTCTATAGCTGATATGGCCTTTATGAATGGTTATTTACATGCTAAAGACCGTTTATTTCAGATGGATTATACCCGTAGACTTGCCAATGGTACTGTTTCTGAGTTGATTGGTTCAGCTGGTCTAAGCACAGATATCCAGCTACGAACTCTTGGATTTGCACGTTCTGCATTGCGCTCATATATAGCGGCATCTAGTGAAAGCAAGGTGATACTACGTTCATACACAAATGGTGTTAATGCTTGGTTGGCGACAAATAATTTGCCTGTAGAATATTCTGGATTAGAAATCACCACAGTTGAACGCTGGTCAGCAATAGACTCTGTTGCCATTGCAAAACTCATCGCATTTCAACTATCTAATGACTTACAGGAAATTGACTGGACGATTGCATTAGGCACCTTCCAGCAAGTTGGAGCAGCGGCTGGTTTTGATGGTACCGCATTATTTATCGAAGATCTATATCGCTCAGCACCACCAGATGATCGTGTTACCGTACCAGGTTTTCTAGAGTCTATTGGCGGTTCTATATTAAATGATGACAATAAAAAAATGGCCATAGAAAACTTCACTCAATATTCTGAAGTCGATATTGATTTAGCCAAAAAAATCTCAAATAACTGGTCCTCAAGTCCCGACTTAAGAAAGTTGAAAAATGATGGCAACAAAGATGTTGGCTCAAACATTTGGGCAATATCTGGCGAACATACCCAGAGTGGCTTCCCATTAATTCCAATGATCCACATTTAGCCTTAGAT
>JAESTH010000095.1 GCA_016763695.1 Alcanivoracaceae bacterium | reverse complement strand
CTGGTCAAGAGAACTGCTGGCGCAACTCATGGCACAAGAAGAGGCCGCTCTGCCCGGCTTTGTCAGTAGCTGTATCCAGAACTGGCAGACCTTTATGCGGATTTAGGCATAGACCCTGGTGACAATGGCTGCGCCCATTTTGAAGCCACTCAGTTTTTGCTAAAAAAGGAAGCTTTTGATGCGACAACTTACCTTATATTGTGGCAGGTATCTCTCACCGGAGATAGCAGTTTCGCCAAATTCTCAACCACAGCAGATGATAAACAGCAATTGGTAGATATGCTGCTAAATGCCTATCCAGATAATCACCTCATAACCCTATATGAATGTGCGGTTCTACCCATAGATCTAACACGTATTGAAAAAATCGAACTAAAAGATTTAGCTAATGCAAACATCAGTGGCAAAACTACTGTTGTGATACCACCAGTAGAATAACCCTAATCCCTACATAGGTAATATTTATAGCGCAACCCCTTGACACATCAAGTAAATTTAAAAGTGTCGCATCACCAATAAGGAATTCGTAAAGCTAGATAATTTATTACTCTTGTGCTATTATAATAAGGCTAATTTAGCGTAATTAGACATTTAACGTACAAAAGAGGATTTAAATGAAATCAATTATTAAAACATTAGAAGCAATAGGGCAAAACACTTCAATTAAACAGTTTGTGTCATTCAAAGATATGAAAAATGGAGTAGGTATTGATGATGATATTTTATCAGAGATAGAAAACAAACAGTTAGAATTTGTTTGTCATCAGCACACTCCAGATGAGGATGATAAATAATAATTTATTAAAGATACTTAAAGGATTTAAAACGTAATCTAAAAGAACGCTGATAGATTACGTTTTGATTTGTGTGAATGATTTTGATCTTCACCTTCTGTGTTCTATAATGTATGCAATTAAATACTATATCTAAAAATGCAAATGAAAAATAGGTTGATGATTCTCATAAATGTAATATTTGTATTTATTAGTTTTCTTGCCCAAAGCAATAGCATGCCAGAATCTGCTAGTCGTCATTTTACGGAAAAAGCGATCACTGAGATACTCCAAGAAACAGATGATATTCGTATATCTAATGTTGATCTCTTTGCTGCTAATCTTGCACAATTGGAAATTTTAAGTCAAAAGAAAGTGCTTTCTTCTTATCAAGATTGTTACTATCAATATTTGCTTGCGCACGATCTGGGTTATAAAGGCAAATATGATTTGGCCAAACAAAAGATAAACGACATTTTTAAGCAATGTGATGACCCTAATAATAAAATCAGAAGTAAACTTCTACTCTCAAATTTACAGGTCATTTCGCACGATTATGAATCAGCCATAAACAATCTGGACTATACCATCACCAATATTAATTCAACTAATGAACCAGAACTTAAAAACAGTGTGTATTCCAGAGCCTCTTTGGTCTATAGACTTGTGGATCAAAATGAATTAAGTTTAAAATTTGCAGAACTATTGATCAATAACAATCCTTCTGAGTCATTTTATTGTAATGGTTTAGTCGCAAAATACAGAATTTTGTTAAAGATAGGTGATTATCAAAATATAGAAAATAAAATTAGACAAACTATTGATGTCTGTGAAAATAGTGGAAACTATATTCTAAGTAGCTTTCTTAAACTTGAATGGCTGGACATACAGTTGAGTAAATCGACAACTATTCAGGAAAAAACAACGATTTTAAATGCACTGAAACTTGCTGAAATTGAAATTATTAAAGCAAGATACCAAAATCTGATCAGCATAAAAGACAGTATGTTTGCCAAAGTATATTGGTCATTACAGAATGATGAAAAAGCATTTGAATATGCGAAACTTTCTTTAGAAGAAAGCAAGGGTATAGGCAGTACCAAGCAGGAAATAGTGTCACTACAAATACTGGTTGACTATTATCGAAAAATTGGTGAACCAGAACAAGCCATCAAGTTATTGATTAGAAAAAACCAGTCCGAAAAATTACATTATGATGATCAACAGGCCAAGACCATGGCTTATTTGACTATCAGACACGAGAATTTGGCAAAAAGCCACCAAATAAATTTTCTTAATCAGCAAAACAAAGTCTTATCACTGGAGAATAAATTAGCCGATAAAGCTGCATTGATGCAGCAGTTGATTATTCTGTTTTTAATTGTACTGGTTACCTTCTTTGTACTGTGGGGTGTTAAGCATAAAAAAATACAACAAATATACAAAAAGCTATCTGAGCGCGACCACATGACCTTGATTTTCAATCGAAAAGGTCTTAGAGATCACATGGATGTTATGCTCGCAACTTCAGAACAAAATGACAAAGAAGTTGGCTTTGCAATATTTGATTTAGATTTATTTAAAAGCATCAATGACAGGTACGGGCATATGACAGGTGATTGGGTTATTAAAAATGTCATTAAAACTTGTCAAAAAATAAACAATGGGAAAGTGACCTTGGGACGCCTTGGTGGCGAAGAGTTTGCAATAGTGTTACACAACTCAAGTTTGGATGAGCTCAAAGAGTATTGTGAATGTTGCAGAATTAATATAAATAATTTGTGTACAATCGACTCGGGTCATGATTTTAAAATTAGTGCCAGTTTTGGCATAACTACCACAAAGACATCAGGATTTGTATATACCACAATGTTAACTGATGCTGATGAAGCACTTTATATTGCAAAAAATTCAGGTAGAAATCAAACGGTTACTTATCAAGCGGCTTAAAAAAGTAAGGATTTGATGAATAACAAGTTTGCTTGTAACTGTATAGCAATACTCTGGGAATAGTTACTACAATGCCTTAATCCAACAATGCCTCAACAAAATCTTTGGCAATATATTGTTTTAAATCAGATGATTTTTCGCCAACACCAATATATCGCACGGGTATACCAAACTCTTTTGCTAGATTAAATAATACTCCGCCTTTGGCAGTGCCATCAAGTTTGGTGATAGCGATACCTGTGAGTTTTGTAGTCTTGTTGAATTCTTTAATTTGTGAAATGGCATTTTGTCCCGTACCACCATCAACTACGATCAGTGTTTCGTGTGGAGCGGTTTCATCATTTTTTTTCATGACTCTGCCAATTTTACCTAACTCCAGCATGAGATTAACCTGTGTATGTAGCCGACCAGCGGTATCAGCAATAAGAATATCAATACCCTTGGCTTTGGCAGAGCTCATGGCATCAAAGATGACAGATGCAGAGTCTGATCCAGTTGCTTGAGCGATAACTGGGATGTTTTCTCTTTCTCCCCAGGTTTTTAACTGTTCCACAGCGGCGGCTCTAAATGTATCGCCTGCTGCCAGCATGACTGATTTACCCTGTAGCTTAAAATTTCGGGCAATTTTAGCAATGGTTGTGGTCTTTCCTACACCATTGACTCCAACCACCAAGATCACAAAGGGCGATTTGCTGCTATCTATCACCAATGGTTGTTCCACTCTTTGTGCTAACTCAAGTAAATGGGCCTTAAGTGCATCATAAACAGCATTTGCATCACTTAGTTTACGGCGCTTGACTGATTTTGAGGTGTTTTCAACAATTTCCATGGTGGCTTTGGCACCAACATCAGCCATCAGTAATGTGGTCTCGATGTCTTCAAATAAATCATCGTCTATGGATTTCTTGAAGGCAAAAAGGTGTTTCATTTTTTTGCCAAAACCGTTGCGTGATTTTTCTAGTTTCTTTTCTAGCTTAATCTCTGTTTTGACATCTTTGCTTTCAATACCTTTATTGCTGTCGGTTTGTAAATGTGTTTGACTGACAGTGGTTTGCTCATGTGTATCATCAGTCGCTGTTGGTGAGATGATATTTACAACAGGATTTTCATCTGTGATTTGATCCTTTAAATTCAGGTCTTTATTGGATTCTTTATTTTTATCCTTCTTTTTAAAAAATTTAAGCATTATTTGTTGTTAGTCTTGATACAATCGCTTATTTTAACTCTTTGTTCAATTTATGGCAAAATCTAAACATACAATTCGTATTATTTCTGGTTCTATGCGCGGTAGACGTCTGCCAGTTTTGGATTTAGCTGGTTTGCGTCCCAGCGGAGACCGTTTGAGAGAAACCTTATTTAACTGGTTACAGTTTGAGGTGGTGGCTAAAAAAGTACTGGATTTATGTGCTGGTACTGGAGCATTGGGGTTTGAAGCCCTGTCCAGAGGTGCAAAATCTGTTATTATGGTTGAGGCAAATAGTCTTGCAGCACAGCAATTGCTACAAATAAGCAAGGATCTATCTATTGACAATATACAAATAAACAATCAAACAGGGCAAAGTTATTTGCAAAGCACAGATAGCCAGTTTGATATTATATTTTTGGACCCTCCCTTTAAAAGTAACTTGATGCAGGAGCTAACAGATATATCTGTTGACCGAGTAGTGGTGGGTGGTTATTTATACAGAGAGTATGCAAACAATCAAGAGTTGAATATTTTAGCTGATAACTGGAATTTATATCGGCAAAAAACAGCTGGTCAGGTTAAAATCGAACTATGGCAGAAAATGTGTTAAATAATTAGGAGTAAAATATGCCTCAAAAACCATTAATAGCTGTTTATCCAGGTACATTTGATCCCATTACTAATGGTCATTCAGATTTGGTTAGACGTGCTTCAAAAGTTTTTGATACTTTAATAGTGGCAGTGGCTGATTCACATGGTAAAGGGCCCACATTTAATTTAGCAAGAAGGATTGCTATGGCTAATGAAGTTTTAAAAGATGTTGACAATGTTAGAGTTATGGGTTTTGATATTTTATTGGCTGATTTTGTCAAAGAAGTCAATGCAAAGGTAATTCTGAGAGGCTTACGGGCTGTTTCTGATTTTGAATATGAATTTCAATTAGCCAGTATGAATCGACGATTAATACCCAATGTGGAAACTATGTTTCTGACGCCAGCTGAACAGTATAGTTTTATTTCTTCATCTCTGGTGAAAGAAATATCAAAACTCAATGGAGATGTCACTGATTTTGTCAGCCCTCTAGTACAGAAGGCTTTAAAGAAAAAATGGCAGGAAACTCGATAAATGGCATTAAAGATAACTGATGAGTGCATTAATTGTGATGTATGTGAACCAGTCTGTCCGAATGAAGCCATTTATATGGGAGTGGAAATATTTGAAATTGATCCCAGTTTATGTACCGAATGTGTGGGACACTTTGACGAGCCACAATGTGTAGAGATATGTCCTGTTGAATGTATACCCAAAGATGAAAATAACCCAGAAACACCCGAACAACTTTTAGCAAAATACAAAATATTGGTAGCAGAATAACAATGTATAGAAAATTAATTATTATAAGTGTCGTTTTATCCTCTCAACTTTTCGCAAAATTGCCAAGCAACCCAGCTATAGCATCTGCACATCCAATGGCAACAGCTGCTGGATATGAGATTTTAGCAAAGGGTGGTAATGCTTTTGATGCAGCGGTAGCCGTTAGTGCTGTTTTGGCTGTGGTTGAACCTGAAAGCTCCGGTATTGGAGGTGGCGGGTTTTGGTTGTTACATGATGCCAGTAAAAATAAAAATGTGATGGTAGATGGTAGAGAGGAGGCTCCAGCTGCAGCACACAGGGATATGTATCTGGATAAAGATGGTCATGTCAACAGAGATCTGGCTGTCAATGGACCCTTGTCCGCAGCTATTCCTGGCAACGTGGCAGCGATGACACACGTGGTGAAAAACTATGGTAAATTGACATTAGCTCAAAATTTAGCTCCAGCCATTAAAATTGCTAAAGAAGGTTTTCCTGCATATAGTAAATTCGTTCGTGGATTAGCTCGAAAAAAAGAGTTAATGCAAAGATACCCTGCCACTATGCAAGCTTATTTTATTAACGGTACAGATACGCCTAAACTAGGTGATATTATTATTCAAAAAGACATGGCGAAAACGCTGGAGTCAATTGCTAAATATGGTAATAATGGATTTTATAAAGGTAATGTTGCAAAAAAACTAGTAAAAGCAGTTAAGGAAGCAGGAGGGATCTGGACACTACAAGACCTGGAAAATTATAAAATTGTTGAGCGTGAACCTATTTATACAACATACCGTGGCAAACAACTGGTTACATCACCACCGCCATCATCTGGTGGAATTGCCTTGGCAACAATGCTAAATATTTTGTCGTCATGGGACTTAACTGATATGAAAGATGATCAACGTATTCATTTATTGGTAGAGGCCATGCGCCGAGTCTACCGTGATAGAAGTGTTTATTTAGGTGATCCAGATTACTTTGACGTACCTGTTAAAAAATTGACACACCCCTATTATGCTGATGGATTACGTGCAGCTATTCGAGAAGATAAAGCCATGCCCAGTTCATTTTAACCAGGGGTTGCTCATTTACAGGAAGGCACTGATACAACCCATTTTTCAGTTATTGATACTGAAGGTAATCTGGCTGCTGTCACCCAAACAGTCAATACTATATTTGGCTCAAAATTTGTTGCAGCAGGCACGGGTGTTATGTTGAATAATGAAATGGATGATTTCTCTGCTAAACCAGGTGAGCCCAATGCCTATGGATTAATTGGAGGAGATGCCAATGCCATACAACCTGGTAAGCGTCCATTGTCAAGTATGACCCCTACATTTGTTATTGGAGAAGAGGATGTCGCTGTTTTAGGAACTCCAGGGGGCAGTAGAATTATTACTATGGTTATGTTAGGCATATTAGACTATTTCGATGGCAATGATGTTAAGTCATGGACAGCTTTACCTCGCTACCATCACCAATATGTACCCGATGTTTTGTTTTATGAGCCTGGCGCATTTAGCCCTGAGGTTGTTCCTGGATTAATTGCACGTGGACATAAGCTGAAAGAACTTAAATATAAGTGGGGTAATATGAATGCGGCATCTTGGAATAAACAAACAGGTGAAACGACGGCTTCTACTGACCCTAGAGGTGAGGCTGCAATTAGATGAAACTCATTTCATTGATGGGTAATTCACAAATGCTGGATGCAGGTTCCATGTTTGGTAATGCTCCCAAGGCTTTGTGGTCTCGTTGGGTGGAAGTAGATGAATTTAATCGAATGCAGATTGCCTGTCGTTGTCTGTTGGCAAAAGATTTTCATGGTAAAAACATTTTATTTGAAACGGGCATAGGAGCTTTTTTTGAGCCTAAGTTGAAATCTCGTTTTGGCATAAATGAAGATGATCATGTGTTGCTTAATTCATTGGCACAACATGACTTAAAACATACAGATATTGATATAGTGGTACTTAGCCATTTACATTTTGATCATGCAGGAGGTTTGTTGTCTAAGTGGCAGGATGGAAAAGAGCCTGAGTTGTTATTTACCAATGCTCAATATCTGGTTTCATCTGACCACTGGCAAAGAGCCGTGGATCCGCATCCGCGAGACCGCGCTTCGTTTATTCCACAACTAAATAAGTTGTTAATGGACTCAGGTCGTTTACAACTGGTCATTGGTTCAACTCATGAGTTATTGCCCGAGGTCAGGTTTGACTACAGTAATGGTCATACGCCTAGTATGATGCATGCTATTATCAAAAATGATGTGGTTTTTTGTGCAGATTTGATCCCGGGCAAGCCTTGGGTACATGTGCCCATTTCGATGGGTTATGATCGTTTTCCTGAATTATTGATTGATGAAAAATCTCAATTTTTGGTGGATCATCATAAAAATAACAGAAAACTATTTTTCACCCACGATCCAGATTTTGCCATTGCCGATATTACTTATGAAAATGGCAGATATTCTACTATAAATGAAATAAAATTTTTTAACCAGGAGTATTAAATATGTTACACATCACCAGTCTATTTGCGGCCTTATTGGCTTTACTTATTATCTTCCTTGCCTATAAGGTATCGTCTTTCAGGCGCAGTAAAAAAATAGGTATTGGTGACAATGGAGACAAAGAAGGTATGCTAGCTATTAGAGTTCATGCCAATGCCATTGAAAACATTCCATTGTTGCTTATTTTGATGGCTGTATATGAGGTGAATCAAGGTTCATCAATGGTTTTGTATGTTTTAGGTGCTTTGGCTGTTATTGCCAGGGTTATGCATGCTTACGGTTTGTCTAAATCAGCAGGTGTTACTGTGGGTCGGTTTTATGGCATTGCGTTAACATGGATAGTGATTATTACCCTGGCTGTTTTAAATATTTATAAATTTATTATTCAAATATAAAAAATATGAAATTGTTAAGAATTTTACCACTGATAATTGCAGTGCAATTCTGTGCTTGTGCACAGACAGATAGCTCAGTTCAAAAACTAAAGATGAGGCAACCAGAGTTAACTAAGGAGTCACCAACCTGGTGGTATCAACAGGGAGCTGCCAGGGTAAAACAGTTGGCAGCTGCCAATGTATTTCCGCATCGAGCTAAAAATGTCATTTTATTCATTGGCGATGGCATGAATATTACCACGATAACGGCTGCACGTATTTTAGAAGGGCAAAAACGGGGTGAACATGGTGAAGGGAATCAATTAAGTTTTGAGAAATTTCCACAAACGGCCTTATCAAAAACTTACAATACCAATTTACAGACACCTGATTCAGCAGGTACCATGTCTGCAATGATGACAGGAGTAAAAACCAAAGGTGGAGTGATATCTGTTGATGGTACAATTAATGTCGATGATTGTGAATCTGGGATTAATCATCAACGTGTAACCCTGTTGGAAATAGCTGAGAAAAAAGGGATGAGTACGGGAGTCATATCTACGGCAAGACTAACGCATGCCACACCAGCGGCTACTTATGCTCACTCTGTGAGTCGAGATTGGGAAGCCGACAGTGATATACCAATAAAAGAACAGGCTAAGGGCTGTAAAGATATTGCTCTGCAATTACTGGAGTTTCCTTTCGGAGATGGTCTAGAGGTTGCTATGGGAGGCGGGCGTAAAAATTTTCTCCCAGTAAATAAGATTGATCCTGAATACCACAACACCACAGGTGTTAGATTAGATAACCGTGATTTAATGCAAGAGTGGCAAGAGAAGTATGAAGACTCGGCAGCAATTTGGAATAAAGGGCAATTTGATGAAATTGATGCTAAAACCACCAAGCACCTATTGGCTTTATTTGAGCCATCTCATATGCAATATGAGCATGACAGGCCAAACGATAAAGCTGGTGAACCGACATTAACCGAAATGACAAAAAAGTCATTGCAAATACTAAAAAATAGTAACAAGGCATTTTTTCTTATGGTGGAAGCAGGGAGAATTGATCACAGTCATCATGCAGGAAATGCTTATAGAGCACTGACAGATACCATAGAATTAAGCAATGCAGTCAAAGCGGCTATGGAAAATGTGGATTTAAATGAGACGCTAATAATCGTCACCGCCGATCATTCCCATACTTTTAATATGGCAGGCTATCCACAACGCGGCAACCCAGTTCTTGGTTTGGTTAAAAAACCAGATAAAGCAGGAAATTTAGCAGGGCATATCGTTCTTGATGCTCAGGGTAAGCCATATACGACTCTTTCTTATGCAAATGGTCCAGGTTATGTTAATGGCGATAAACGACCTGATTTAAGCCATGTTGATGTAGAATCGCCTGATTATAAACAGGCAGCGACCTATCCAATGGAATCAGAAACCCACAGTGGTGAAGATGTGGTTATTTATGCAACGGGAGCGGGCAGTCAAACAGTACACGGTACCATAGAGCAGAATGTTATTTATCATATTATGAAGTATGCTTTGAATATAGAATAACAGTTTCATAACCTTAGATGTGCTATAATTCCTGTAATTAGGTTGATTTTTATGTGTTTTAACTGACTAATTCAAAGCCATAAAAACGTTCTAATAAAAGAGAAATAGGTGTCGAAAGTAATTTTTCGGTGAAAAGGGAATCTGGCGAAAATCCAGAACTACCCCCGTAACGGTTATAGAGTATACATTTGATCAACTTTTTGCATAGCTAATACAAGTCAATAAAGCCACTGAGGAATTAGTTTCCTTGGGAAGGCATCAAATGCAATCTTTTAAGTCCGGAGACCTGCCTGTTTTTTTATTTAAATAATTAAATCACGGCGGGTGATGGAGAAAAAGATGACTAAAAACTTACTTATTATCGTATTATTTATTTCACAATACGCCTATTCAATTGAGTTTACTGGCAAGAAATTTGATGAACCAACGTACATCACAGGCTATTCAAGTTTTGGAGATTTAAACGGAGATGGGTTTAAAGATATTTTTACCAGTTTAGGAGTATTTGAAAAGCCAAGAGATGATTGCTGGAGAGTCAATTCTAGCAGTGATGAGTTGATTAGATTTGAGTACGATTATGCTAGCTAGGCAATTATTCAGAATACAGAAGATTTATACCGAGGGCACTTAACCCATGATAAATGTGCTGATGACTTTGAATCATTAAGTATGAAATTTGAAATAAACAAGTCATCTTTTGGAGTATTTATGGATAGGGGTGACTGGTGTTCTGAACCTGTAGTGGGTTATTATCAGCGACCTGAAGATAACCTTTCTGGCCTTGGTGGGCTGGAGGTGATGATTCGGGCTGGGGTCGGTCTGTATCACTAATTGAAAGGGATACGGTCACGGACTTGGTGT
>JAESTH010000009.1 GCA_016763695.1 Alcanivoracaceae bacterium | reverse complement strand
TTCGTGTGTTTAATGATGACGTACCTTATGTGCTGGGCTTTTGGTTGCGTGGTACGGGTTTGGGACGGTTAACCTTACCATCCACATCTGGTGGCGGCATTCAAACAAGTGGATATAAAGATTATTTTATCAAGCTTGAAGCGGGTGAGTATGTGTATTCATGCCCGCTCAACCCTACGCCTGATTATAAACTGGTGGTGTCACCTTAAGCTTTTCTATGTTCTAAGTTTGTCATACCCCGCTTGACTGGGTATCCACCTAAACCCTGCCATTGAATGGACTCCCGTTTTCACGGGAGTGACGAAGTATTGAGAAAGCGACAAAGTACGGCTATCTTTTCCGCATAAAAAATGTGGCGGCTATCCCGTTGCCCGACCTTAGATCACAAAAAGGATTCAAAGACCATGACAAGATTGTTTAATTTCAGTGCAGGGCCAGCCATGCTTCCAACGGCGGTGATTCAGCGCGCGCAACAAGAAATGTTGGATTGGCATGGTTCGGGCATGTCCACCATGGAAATGAGTCACCGTGGTAAAGAATATATGTCGATTGCGACCAAAGCCGAGCAAGACTTGCGTGATGTGATGGCTATTCCTGATAACTATAAGGTATTGTTTTTACAAGGTGGGGCTTCTTCGCAATTTGCTATGATTCCACTCAACCTTTTGGGTGACAAAACCAGTGCGGATTATTTGAACACGGGAATGTGGTCGAAAAAGGCGATTGCAGAAGCCAAACGTTATTGTGATGTAAACCTTGCAGCAGATACTTCGGATAATGGTTTTACGACTGTACCAACACAAGCTGAATTGAAGCTTAACCCTGATGCGGCTTATGTTCATTATGTTGCCAATGAAACCATTGGTGGTGTTGAGTTTGATTATATTCCAGAGACGGGTGACGTGCCGCTGATTGCCGATATGTCGTCTACGATTTTATCGCGCCCTGTTGATGTGTCTAAATTCGCCATGATTTATGCTGGCGCACAGAAGAACATTGGCCCTGCGGGTTTGTGCATTGTGATTATCCGTGAAGATTTATTGGGTAAAGCCGCTGAAAACACACCCACCATGTTTAATTATAAAGTGCATGCTGATAATGGCTCAATGTACAACACGCCTTCAACGTATAGCTGGTATATGGCGGGTTTGGTCTTTGAGTGGATTAAAGAGCAAGGCGGCTTAAAATCCATGGCGGAAGTGAATAAACGCAAAGCTGATAAATTGTATGCTGTGATTGATAGCAGCGATTTCTATGGTAGCCCTGTGGCGAAAAACGGTCGTTCTTGGATGAATGTGCCGTTTACGCTGGCTGATGCTGATTTGGATGCTGCCTTTCTTGAAGGCGCAGCAGAACAAGGTTTGATTACGCTCAAAGGGCATCGCTCAGTGGGTGGTATGCGCGCCAGTATTTACAATGCTATGCCAGAAGAAGGCGTGGATGCTTTGGTGGCGTTTATGCAGTCGTTTGAAAAGAACCAAGATTAACAGGTTCAAAGTTAGTTTTTTTATGACTGAAAAAACAAGGAAATATGAAGTTTAGAGGGGGTAAAACAATGTCTTTATTAAATTATGAAAGCCTGAGCCTATTGAACTATATTTTTTCAAAATTCCGGAGAAATTAATGGTAGGAAAAAGCGGTGGCGGGTCGGCAACGAATAGCGGGATTGATTTTCAGCAACGAATAGCTGCTTTCTTTGTTCTTTCGATGGCCTTGAAACTTGATATTTCTAATGCTATAGAGCAGTCAAAGTGTACTAAAATAAAAAATATTTCTTTTGAAACTGATGACTGTATTGATGACATCGTATTAACTCATGAATCGCATAAGACATATTTACAGGTTAAAAGAAAACTGTCTCTTTCTGAAAACGAAAATTCAGATTTTTATAAAACACTTGAACAGTTTGTTTCTCAGTATAAGAACTCGCTTAATCATAATGATTGCTATGCTATTGTTACATCCGATGATACTTCAAGAAAAATACGAGTTGAACTTAGAAAGTTAGCAAATTCAGCGCGATTAAGCGCAGAAGGATTGGATAATAATCCTTTATCAAAATCTGAAAAGGAGACTTGCAATAGTTTTACAAGCTGTGTTAACAGTATTACGAAGAAACATCGTTTTACGAAGTTGACGAATGAGGAATTAAATAGCCTTTTAAAAAGAATTTTTGTTATTAGTTTATCTGTTGAAAGCGGTGGGTCATATGAACATGCATTCTTAGCTTCTATTGCATGTAATTTGACAGTTAAACCAGACTTGATTTGGAATCTTATAATTTCTAAATCATTGGAAAGGTCTAAAAATAGGCAGTCCGTTGATGGCGAATATATTAGCTCATTCTTAAGTGCCTTTACAAAGGATAATAATGCCGAAAATCTTAGCGAAGAATTAAGATCTTTTTTTTCGATTGAGTTCGACCCAGAAAGAAATAATATTTGTTCAGGTCGAGAGGTCGTTGTCATTGACTCATTTGATCCTAAGTTTGATGTGGCTCTTATTGAGCTTTATAGGTTTGATGAAGATGGTAATTTTAGAATAAAGTTTTATGATGATGAAGTAGAAATGGGTGATGGTTCTAGATACAAGCTTTACGGAAGATTTTCATCTTATTCGGGCGCGGAAAGGTTTATTTCTGAGCAAGACAAATTAGTAGGTAAAAGTACTCTTATTATTCCAATTAACGGAAATCATAATTACGATGCGGATTTAATTTCTGTTTCTTACTCAGATAAAGTAAGGAAAAAAGCATTGAGCAATCAAAACTACTCAAGTTGTATGCATTGTGAGCAAGGTATCTCTACTTCTGCGTTATTGATTGAAATTTGTGAAGAAGGATTACCATTTGATGTAGGGGGGATCCATCAAGCCTGTCAAAGGCCTTCTGATCGAGTTCTAGGAACGGTGGAAAACCCTTTTTTCAACAAACATCCTGAATTGAATGATTTTGATTATAATAAATGGTTTACTAGCCTTCCACATGGTCAAGGGCTTTGGCGTAGCTTAATTAATATGAGCCAGCCTATTAAGAATGTTATATGGAACTCTGAAAACGGTGCTTCTAATGGTGGGAATTATTGTCTTAAATCCTTGTTGAAGGATGGTACAACTAAATATGTAGATCAACGTGGAAAAGTTCAAAGATATTCCAAGGAAAGAGCCAATGAAGTCGCTGCAGGTATGCGTAAATGGCTTGATGAATCAAAAGAAATTAATAATCCATTATGTTACTCATCAGATGGTGAATCATTTGGTGGATCTGATGAGATTCAAAATGCGACCCAACACCCAGTTGAATTGATTGAATGTGTAGACTTCCAAGTTACGAAATATACTAGGGGGATTTCAACCCTGTACGACAGAGGTGGGAACTATTACACCCCACTGCTATCACTGGTTTCTTTAAATGATAATGAATATATCATACATGAAGACTCAATGTTCTTTCTAACCGACCCAATGGAGTTAAAAAAATATTTGAGAAATTGGGAGTTAATTGGTTTTTCTCCATCTTCTTATCGGATTCAAGTAATAGAAGGTGATATTAAGTTTGATAAACTAATGAGTTGGGCGGTTAAAGAGCAGCTTCATGTTTTAGTAAACCCATTTTTCAATCAAGCTAAGGAATTAATTAAGGGCACTATTATTGAAGATATTAAAAGCTTTAAGGAAAGAGAGTCAATACAAGCTGGTTTAATTCTTCTTTTTATAATTGAAAATGGCGATGGAACATTCACACACCTGTACAGAGGCTTTGATGAGGATATTACGTTGCTTCTTACTCGAAACTGCAAGGGTGACGATTGTAATTGTATGGGATGCCAAATGTATGAAGCACAAGTTGTACTATTTGGAAAAGATGGTATTGATATGCAAAGAACAAATGGTGATACCGTTGCATTAAATCTTAGTGACTCAAGTTTACTGATGGAACCAGAATTCTTCGGTGGTATAGAAGCCGAATGGAGTGAGTGGGAGAAAAAGGTTGGGTTTTAAGAACTAAACGAAGGTGCCAAGCCTGAGTTATTGGCAAGATCCTTACCTTGTTTTTTCTTTCAAAAAGGAAGGGAGCAGGTCTTGTTTCATGGATTTAACTAGTAAATTCTCCATCATTTAAAAGAAAACTTTTAAAATATCACAGCCTGTTTATTTTCGTTTGACCTATACAATCAAGCTTATAGGCTCTCGCCGCAATCCGTTGCTGATTGCATAGCATGTATTTCTATCGCCACGGAGTATCATTGATGAAGCAGTATCCTCTTTCACCTAGCCCAATGACTATTTCCGTTTGGGTTTATTAGAATGTCTTGCCCTAAAGTTTGGATTGCTGATAAAATGAGTGAGCGCGCTGTAGA
>JAESTH010000094.1 GCA_016763695.1 Alcanivoracaceae bacterium | reverse complement strand
CGTTACATCAAAAGGCAATTTATTTTTTAATCTGAGCAGTGCGTCATGAATGGCCTTGCGAACTGTGGCAGCTTTCATATTTAATATCTTTGCAATTTCGATGGGTTGCAACTCGTCAATAAGCCGATAACTGAGTAATAACTGATCGCGCTCACTTAACTGTAAAAAACGACTTTGTATGATTTCTAATTTATTGATTGAATCGATCAATTCATCTGGTTCGGGTGCTGAGTCCTGAAAATTTGTTGTGATTACATCATCCAGACTTTGGTGTTTTTTATCTTTGTTGACGTATTTTATACAGGCTCGGGTAACAATAACCGTTAAAAATGTTGAAAACTTGCCCTTTCCTTGCCAGGTTTTTAACACGTGATAATCTTTTTCTATCAGGTTCAATAAAATTATTTGAAAAATTTCCTCGGCATTAAACACATCTAATCTAAATTGCTTAATAGCTACGCCAATCACCCATTTGCGGTATTTATCGATGAAATGTTTTTGAGCGGGCTCATCGCCTTGAATAAATAAGCGAATTAATTGTTTGTCAGAAATATTTTTAAAATTATCTATCATGGGTGTAACGCTGGAAGATTTATGTGCACTCATAACTAAGTTTACATTAATTAAGAGATAAAAACATGAAAAAATTAATCCTTGTTGTTTGTTTAAGTCACTGGTTTTTAACGGCGTGGTCGCAATCTGATGTCATTTTTGCCGATGGCTTTGCCTATTTAGATAACTGTAGCTCTGCCACACCCGCTTATTGTCACCCTGCATTTATTTCCACAGATGGTATACATATCAATGAAATCATGCACAACCCCCATGCACGTGGAATCGCAGATGATGCGGCACCTGTATTTGCCTGGTTAGAAATTTATTATAAGGGTGATACCGATTTAGATTTATCCAGCATTAACCTTAAAACCGAATCGGCAGGTATTAATAACTTATTGCCCTTTGCATTCATGCCCAATGCTTCTCATTTGACTATTTGGATGTTACCTATTGGCAGTATTCCTGCTGATTTTGGGCTCATCAATGATCTGGATTTCAGTGATAAACAAGGGAAGTTGTTTATTGATTTCAACGGCTCGCTTAGTCCATCAGGTGATGATGTTGCACTGTATCAAAACAACACAATCGTCGCATTTGCGGCTTATGGAGAAGCCTTTAACAACACTTCACAACTAGAAACCGATGCCCTGGCAGAAAACTTATGGATTGCCAGTGAAAGAATTATTTTAGATGCAATTAACCCAGGAGAAACTTTATCTTTGGTTTTAGACGGTTTTTATGACCGAAAACAAAGCTTAATGGTTAACAATGAAGCCGATTATGGTTCGGTGGGTTGGCAACAACAATCGCCTTCGGTACACCAGCAACCCTCTAATGCCATTCAAATTTCACCACCCGATGGCAGCTTAATCAACAGCTACCCTTTACAACTTACCTGGCAGAGCTGTGATGATGCTGATGCTTATTTACTAGAATTAACAAACACAGAAACAGGTGATGATTTGCTGGTACAAAGAATCACCCAAATGCCTGAATATACCATCGAAGCCAGTGACATTGATTTCGATCCTTTGTACTGGACAGTGGCGTGTTTGTATAACGATCAGGAAAAATCCAGTCCTTTTGCCAAACCCTGGTTTATTGGCACTGGCATTATCGCAGGCGGCGGTGCCACAGGTCATGTCTTAGCCGTTGGTCATGAGTTTCAACGCAAAGACACCAATATGTTGTGCCTGTACCGATTTGATTATAATTTGGGCAATAACAAAGGCTATGGTTGTGAGGAAGAAATCATTCACACAGGTGGCAGTTGTAATTGGGATGCGCCACATGCCATATCATCAGCAGCAGATGTGCGTCAATGTGGAGCCTATGGTGCTAACAATTGTGTCAGGGCATCGGTGCAAATGCTACATCAATACCGCAGTGCTGGTACAGTTAGTATCAATCAGGATTATATTTCCTATCTGGTATTTAACAATCAAAAACCTGCAGGGCCAGCCAAGATAACCGAGCCAGAAGGCGATTTGGGTGCTGGTGTTGGCATGCATATCAACGAAACCAAAACCGTTATCAGCAGCTTATTTGCTATCGATGAAAATGACATAGAAGTCGAAGACAACCCCAGTTTTAACGATATTAAATTATGGATAGATGCAGACCGCCCCATTATTCTGTGGCGCTGGTCACCCAGTGGATTGGGGCATTCAACGGTTATTTATGGTTATCAAACTTCTCCACAACGAGCCTTATTTATTCACGACCCAACATTGGGCAATATCACGGTCAGATTCAATGAATACATGAATAAAAATTTATCACCCTTTATAGCAGTTAAAGCCATTGTTATTCCCGCAACAGTGGGCACCATGATTGGTAATCCACCCAATAGTATTCATACTCATCCACTGGCCCATGTTTTTAATGACGGCAGCGATGTCGATGGAGTGGTCAATTTTGATGAGATTTACCGATTTAACACGGCTATTGATAATTCCGATAGTGATTATGACCAAGTGAATGACAAGCAAGAGATCCATTCTTATACTTTTCCACAAGGCATAGGAACCTTTAGTTTTAGAAATCCAGATATTGACACTGATAATGTTCGTGCTGAACTGGACTGTGATGCCGACAATGACAGTGATCACGATGGTGGTGAAGACATCAATGGTAATGGTGGCCACAATGAACTATTTGGTGTTGGAATACTTGAAACCGATAAATTTGACAATGTTTTAAATAACATAAATCTGGCTTTGGATAAGGCTGTTTATAAGCTGGGTGAAGATGTGCGCTTGCAAGGTGGTTCGTTATTTGCCAACACAGCATATAAAACGCAATCGCTTGCTTGTCCAGGTTTGTCGCCAGACGCAGGCATTGCTGGCGCGACATTTGTTACCAATTCAAGTGGGTTTGGTGATGATATTGTTGCCAATTGTGGGGCACCAGGTTGTTATAAATTACATTTAGATGTGGCGCAGGATGAAATTTGGCAACAGACCTCACCGTCTGGTGATGAAATTTACACTTGTGACCAAGTATTCGAATACATTTGCCAATCTTGTCCCACCGATGATGGTAAGGACGATGAATTGGATCCAGATGGCAACTCTCCTGCGGTGCCAGAACCTTATTTTGATATTGTCACATTAACCAATAATTCACTTGATAATCTAAATGTGGTGGTAGAGTTTCATCCTGGACAAGCCGGCCCTTTTCCTGCTGATTTTTTCGCCGAAATCATCCTGGAAATTGCCAATCCGGTTGGGATACTACCAACCATGCCAGCACAAACCCAAGGTGGCTCAATCTGGCTTCAATTGCAGGTGCCCGTTTTGGGCCCACCCATTGTCAATGTACAGGTATGGGATGAAATCTTGGGATGGCAGCCCAACCCTCAACTATTGAATGATTTTGATATACAACTTGTTCCCGTATCAATAGAAATTGTGCAATTACATCTGACCTCACTTCAGCCGATAGTCATCGTAACAGATCCTGTACAAATAGCAGGTATAAGAATCATCAGCCATGTTCCCGCTCAACCACATCTGGATATAATGCCTGAGCCTGTACCGTTAAACCCTGGTTTGGAGTTTAATACATTTGTAGATTTATTAAGTTGTCAATAATGTATCTAGTGATGCTGGTTTTATCACTAACCAGCATCACAGTTGTAAGCTTGGCAAATATTTACCTTGCTATGAGAGGAAATTTATCTGCAAAGTGCAAATTCTTGATTTTCGTAAATAAAATGGCTATTAAATGCGTAGTTTCCATAATTTAGTTATAATTTTGAATGTTTGTCCTCTGTAGTTATGATATTATTATACTAATTAGGTTACAGACTCGCAAATATGCATTAATACAATGGCTTACGTGTACTTACAAATAATTTGTTAGCTGCAACAAACTGACTTAGTTTAGGTGACGTAATTTTGTCATTTATTATACGGAACAAAATAGTTGTTGCCTTGAGTCATTAACTGAAGGGGTTATTATAATGAGTATACGCCTGAAATTAACATTATTGCTGTTTATGCTCTTTTCAATATCTGTTGGAAATACTGTATTTATTTTCCTCTTGGAGGACTATGGGGAGCAAAAACTTGATTGGGTAATCCATACCCATACAGTCTTACACCAAACAGAAAAATTGTTAGCCTCGATGACGGATACTGAAACGGGACAACGAGGATATTTGCTTACGACAGATCCTATTTACTTAGAACCATATCTTAGTGGTTTAGCTTTAGCAAACGAGAGTTATAATCAATTGGTCAGCTTGACAAAAGATAATAAAAATCAGCAAAAGCGTTTACTAGTTATCCAAGCTTTGATGAATAAAAAATTTGAAGAATTAAAATTCACGATTGACCTGCAAAAAAGTGCAGAGCCAGAAAGTATTAAAAAAGCAATGGAAATAGTAAAGAAGAATACTGGTAAACAATATATGGATGATATCAGACTTGAAATTATCTCTTTTGAAAATGAAGAAAAAATATTACTAGAAACAAGAAAGGGAGACTTCAGAGAAAATAGAGCCCAAATTACCACAGTAATAGCCATTGAAATTGCATTTTTTATCCTAATGGGGACCATCACAGCATTTTTTATTCAGAATAAATTATTTTCGCCAATTGAGATGCTACTTACAGCTACTTCGAAAATGGAAAAGGGGCAGAAACAAACTATTGAAGATATTTTGCCAAATGACGAAATGGGTTATTTGTTGTCTCGCTTCTATAAAATGAGT